>CACZPI010000019.1 GCA_902783005.1 uncultured Ruminococcus sp.
ACTGTGCAGATGGAATACTACACCCACCGCTTTGAGGCATCGACGACCGAACTGCTTGTCGGCATCTATGCAGACGAAGGAATCAGCGGCACCGTGAGTGTCAAGCGCGAGGACTTTCAGCGTATGCTCCGGGATTGCAGAAAAGGAAAGATCGACCGTATTTACACCAAGTCGATCAGCCGGTTTACCCGCAATACCAAAGACTGTCTGCAATACATCCGGGAGCTCCGAACGCTTGGCGTGTCAGTCTATTTTGAAAAGGAGAACATTGACACCGGACGGATCACAGACGAGATGATGCTCACCATTATGGGTGGGCTTGCGCAGGAGGAATCCACATCCTTAGCGCAGAATATGCGCTGGGGTGTCCGTAAGCGGATGCAGAACGGCACTTATAAGATCGGCATTCCGCCCTACGGGTATCGGAGAATAAACGGCGAGCTTGTGATCGAGGAATCGGAGGCGGCAGTTGTTCGCCAGATCTATGCTTGGTTTTTGGAGGGCTATGGCGTATTCCGCATCACACAAATGCTCAACGCTGCCGGATACCCCACCAGCAACGGACTGGAAAAATGGGGCAAGGCGCATGTGCGCTACATTCTGAGCAACGAGCGATATACCGGAGACACTGTACTGCAAAAGACCTTTATGACCGATACAGTGCCGTTCAAGCTCAAGCATAATCACGGCGAACTGCCGAAATACTATGTGTCCGGCACAAATGTCCCGATCATTTCAAAAGAGGACTTTGACAAGGTACAGGCGCTGACCGCCGCCCGAAAACAAACACCTACACCGGAACAGCACCGCTATCCGCTGTACCGGAAATTGGTGTGCGGATGTTGCGGCAAGCGTTTTCAGCGAACACCAAGCAGGGGTATTGTGTACTGGGAATGCGGCACCCATAAGGAACGGGCCGCCAACTGTCCTGTGAAGCGTATCCCGGAGCAGGAGATCTATGCGGCTTTTGTGCTGCTGTTCAACAAGCTGTCCTGCCATTTTAAGACCGTTCTCCTGCCCCTGCACCATGAACTGCTGGAACTGCAGAGCCAGGAACATGCCGGAGATCAGCGCGTGTCTGACATCCGATGCGAGATCGCCGCATTACGGGAGCAAAATCATGTGCTGGCAAGTCTGCGCACAAAGGGCTTTCTGAGCGCGGCCAAGTATCAGGAGCAGAACACAGAGATCCATAACAAGATCGGCAGATTGCAAACGGAACTGTCCCGCTTGCTCCGCACCGATGACGAGGATGAAACGGTCGAACAAATCGGGCGGCTCATCCGGTATTTTGAATGTCAGACCACACGCCTGACGGAATTTGACGAGAACGCTTTTACCGAGCTTGTCGATGAGATCGTGGTCAGAAGCCGGAACGAACTGGAATTTCACTTACCTGGCGGCGTATATCTCACAGAATTTATATAAGGGGGGAAAACAGAATGCGAACGATTCCTTTCGGCTATCAGATCATAGATGGTGAAATGCAGATCAACCCGGATGAGCAGGAGGCTGTGCAGTACATTTTCAAGGCCTATCTGCTGGGCGCGACCATGAAGCAGATTGCAGATGTAATGGATGTTCCCTATCGGAAGGATATTGCGTGGAAAATGAGCATCATTCAGCGTATTCTCGATTGTAAGGCCTATCTCGGCAGGAAGGGCTATCCCCGGCTCATCAGCGATGAAGTCTTTGAAAGAGCCGCACAGCGGAGAGCAGCAAAATGGGAAAAAGCTCCGCAGGACATCCGGGATATACGCTCCATCACGGTTTGCAGGGAGTGCGGCATCAAGCTGTTCCGGGCGGCATACAAGCCCGCCTATTCCCTATGGAACTGTCGCAACCCGGAGTGCAGTAAATTCCCATTCAGTCTCCGGGATGAAAAGCTGTTTGAAATGCTTTGCGGGATTCTGAATGCTGTGATCGCAAATCCGGATCTTTTACAGACGGATGAGCCAGAGCAGACCTATACACCCGATCAGGCCGTCATTCGCCAGCAGAACGAAGTCCGCCGGATGGCAGATAACCCGACTGTGGACAGTGAGCGCATCAGAACAGAACTGCTTCGGTTCGCCGCGATGAAATATCGTTGCTGTTCCTACAATGACGCTCCCCAACAGACGGAGCGTCTGAGAACGCTGCTTGCAGAGCAGACACAACAGAATACTCTCGATGTCGGCTTACTGATAACCTGCGTCCGCAGGATCACGGTAAGCCATTTGTATACCATAGAGGCTGAATTTATGAACGGTGTCATCATCAACGAAAAGGGGGAACGGGTATGGAGACAGCTGCAAATGTTCGAGTGATACCGGCGCAGCCGCAGACAGCAGACGGGAAACACCAATACCACCAGCTTCGGGTGGCGGCCTACTGTCGCGTCAGTACCGATCAGGAGCAACAGCAAAACTCCTATCAGGTACAGATCGAGTATTACACTGACTACATCAACCGCAACCCGGAATGGCAGCTTGCCGGTATATTTGCAGACGAGGGCAT
>CACZPI010000020.1 GCA_902783005.1 uncultured Ruminococcus sp.
GTAAAAATGGAGCTGTCCGACGGCATACAGGAGTGCCTTGAATCTATCCGTGACCTGCGCTCCAACAACGCACAGGACAGATACATGGAAACGCTTGACAGAAAGATAAAGAATGTTGAAAAACAGGCATTTTTTACCGAGCTGAAGCTTGCAGTCTGCGTAAATTCGGGAGCGATCATTTTGAAGCTCGGCATTGCGACTACCGCACTTGTCGGCGGTATACTTCTTGCTAAGGGCGAGATCGACCTGCTGACATTTTTCATGTTTCTGATGCTTGTATCAAGGCTGTACGATCCGATGCAGATAACCCTGCAAAATTTTGCTGCGATCATTGCCACGACTGTTCAATGTGAGCGTCTTGACGAGGTTCTTTCTCATGAGATACAAAGCGGAGCTGATACCATGAACAATGACGGCTATGATATTGTGTTCGACCATGTTTCATTTTCATACAACGATGATGTATCTGTTTTGAATGATGTTTCCTTTACTGCCAAGCAGGGTGAAGTAACGGCGCTGATCGGACCTTCGGGCGGCGGGAAAACCACAGTTTCCCGTCTTGCCGCACGGTTCTGGGACGTTACGGGCGGAAGGATCACGCTGGGCGGAATGGATATATCACAGATCGACCCCGAAACGCTGTTTTCTGCGTATTCGATCGTTTTTCAGGATGTAACGCTGTTTAACCAGAGTGTAAGGGATAATATCAGGATCGGTAAAAAGAATGCATCTGATGAGGAGATCATGCGTGCGGCTAAGCTTGCCAACTGTGATGAATTTGTATCACGTCTCCCACAGGGCTATGATACTGTGATCGGGGAAAACGGCAGCGAGCTTTCGGGCGGCGAAAGGCAGCGGATCTCCATTGCAAGAGCTTTTCTCAAAGATTCTCCCATCATATTGCTTGACGAGGCATCTGCAAGCCTTGATGTGGAAAACGAGACTGCTATACAGGCAGCCCTTTCCAAGCTGATCGAGAATAAAACAGTCATTATCATCGCTCACAGAATGCGTACAGTGTCGGGAGCAGACAAGATAGTGGTGCTGTCCGACGGTACCGTAAAGGAATCCGGCAAACCCGACGATCTGTTACAGCAGGGCGGTATTTTTGCAAGAATGGTACAGGCACAGACAGCGGGAGAAAAATGGACGATCTCATGATGCGATCCATGATGCTTTTTATCACTATATGCAGGAACTGAACCGCATCTATCTGAATGATCCTGCACTATGGAACGACTATACCGAGAACGGCTTTGAGTGGCTCGATTGTCAGCTTGAAAAGGAGTGTATCTATTCCTTTTTCCGCAGGAGCGATGAAAAAACGCTGCTTGCAGTATGCAATTTCTCGGACAAGGAAACCGAATATACCATGTTGCTTGGAGATATCAACAATGTGGAGCTTACTCCTGAATAACTCGATATGAAGTTCAGCAGGCTCGACCTGAGACTTGATGTTGACGGCAGGATCGTGAATATCGAAATGCAGGTCAACAGAGAAACTGACTTCAAGGAGCGTACCCTGTTCTACTGGTCGAAGCTCTACAGTGAGGAATTAAGGACGGGTGAAGAATACGGGGAGTTGAAGCAGACTATCTGTATCAATATCATCAACTTTGACCTGTTTGATTGCGAGGACTATCATTCACGCTTCAAGGTACTTGAAACGGAGCGACATGAGGTGCTGACAGAAAACTATGATGAAGATTCAGCCTATGTACAATTTAAATGGTACATAGGCTGGTTTTTTATGTTTCACCATGCAATAATTGCATCCTGTACACGTTTTGTGTGTTTCTACTAAAAGAATACAATATTTTTTATAAAAACTATTGAAATTTTGTCGAAAATATGTTATACTATACGTAAACAGTTTATTCATTCAGAAAAAGTGCAACTCACTTCAAAATAAGTTGCTTTGAAAAAATCTAATTTAGGAGGAACGAGCTTATGAAACACACATGGAAGAAAACAACTGCATTCATCATGGCACTGGCTCTTGTAGCGGGCTTTGCGCCTGCAAACGTAGGGAGCCTTTTGACAGGAGGCACGGCAATTGTGGCGAGTGCGGCGGAGGAAGAACCTGCTGCTGCCGCCGACATCGTAGAACGTGACGGTGTGACATACTATAATACAAATTCCACGCATTTCAACAGCAACAAGATGTTTTTCTGTGACCTGATCGACGGAAAATCAGTGGCGTGTTCCAGAGGATATGGAGGAATAAATTATAGTGAGAGCTACGGTAATGAATTTTCAATTGGCGAGCTTTGGCTTCTGGAAGCCGTTTGGCTGGCTCCAAAGTCTCGCCTGGTAAGCGAGGCACGTGGAAGTAGTGTAAACGCTGGAGCTGGTGTTGAATCAAAGGTAGGGTTTGGGGGCAATGGTTCTTCCAGCATCTCCGGAGCTAATTTTTATGATGCGAAGTGGGTCAACAGCGGCGACAGCGGCTACGTTGAAAAAAGATTAACGGTGCAATGTTCGTCGGGTCTAACAATTTACTACACCGCTCGCTTTTCCAATTTCTCAGTCGTGACACTGATGCCTGAGAATGAAGATAATAATTACATTTCCACAAAAGTGGAAAGCGTTGAAAAATCACCTGCATACGCCTCCAAGGTAAGAAATGATACGGCAGAAACCGCTTCGGCTACGCAAAGTCTTTCTTCCTCCACGGATTACACCCTTTCCAATTCGATCAGCGGTTCGGAATCCTATTCCTACTCAGAGGGATTTGAAGCCACTCAGAAGTTCAGTTATTTAGACTTTGCCGAAACAGAGCTGAAGGTGAGCTTTGATGCAACACAGGCGTTTGAAAAGGGATGGGAAAAGGGTGAGAGCCTTTCTGACCAGACCAGCACAGACAGTTCGGTTTCGATTGATCTGCCTCCGTACACAAATGTTATGCTGACACAGGGGAACACTGACGCTACCATTACAACCCGCTATAATTGTCCGGTTGCGATCAGATACACGGTGCAATTGATTCAGCAATTTGAAGGAAAAACCTCTACGATTGCAAATTTTGGAAATAAGAACGGCGATGCAAGAGCTGATCTTTATCAGCGCGGTGTCGTTGAAAGGTCTTCCGATACTGATACTGAGATACGTTGGAGAGATTTCGGTGACGATAGCGCTGTGACAAAACGCATAAGTGTAAGTGTGCCGATGTCCGGAGTAGGCGCTACTATGGTAGAAACCGTTAAGACGACCAGTACAGAGATACTGCCGATCGCACCTATTTACCCGCTGACAGATATAAAGTCTGATCTGCGGAGCGTTACTATGAATGTCGGTGACGAAAAAGCGCTTGATGAGTTCAATCTGACAGGTCAGAATTACCTCCATGCGCCGTATTACGGCTTCAACGCGGAGAACGGTCACTGGATCGTCACGGATGCGGATGGAAACGAAATTGCAGAGGATGCCGCACCGATCGTCATTGCAACAGAAGCGGCTACCGGTGAGCAAACGTATACAGCCAAAAAGGGCGGTACCGCGTATCTGAGATATGTCATTGATGAAGACTGCTATTCTACTGCCGATGCCCCGGAAACCTATACCACAAATGCTGACCTCCGTTCGACAGCAGTCGTCAAGGTCGCAGTCGCGGAAGAGGCCGGCAAGCCCAAGGTAACCGCAAGCAATCCGTTCACCGGTTACGTTGGGAAAGAGCCTGTCTCCCTCGATGATTACTTCAATGTGGAGTTCACTGACAGCACAGGCAAGGACGTTGATTACATCTGGGAAGCAAAGGAAACCACGAAAAAGGGCATTGTGTTTGATGAAAACAATGAAGTGTCCTTCAAAAAGCCCGGTACCTTCCATGTGCGTGTCGTGGATCCCGACGATGGCCATAACTATTCCGACTGGATCACGATCGTTGCAGAAGTCTACGGTGATGACTGGGAAGCTCCCGAAGATGTGCCGGATCCTGTTGTGGAGGCTGACTACGGCACATCATTTGAGATCACAGGCAGCTACACAGGTCTTGTCGGCGCAGAGCCGGATGCGATCGAAGGCGAACCGACAGATATTATAAAATCTGAGAACGGCGTAGACTATCACAGACACGGTCGCCTTCAGGTGACGGCATATGATGATACGGACAAGGAGATCAATGTTGCGTACACATGGCAGGCAATGGAAACGGACGGCATCACCATTACCGAGGACGGCAAGGTATCGTTCACAAAGCCCGGTACCTATCATGTCTGCATCAACAGCGGTGACTTCTATTCTGACTGGTATGAGATCACGGCTGCCGAAACCTCTGAGGAGTATTCCACCATTTCCTTCCTGAACCCTGATCTTTCACCGATCGCTGTGATCACACAGCCGTGGGGTTCTGCCGTTGCTGCACCGGCGGATCCGCAGCTCGACGGCTACACCTTCAAGGGCTGGTCTGCGGAGGTTCCTGAGACAATGCCTGCGGATTCTCTCGACCTGATCGCACAGTGGGAACTTGATGATAGCGTTGAACGTGTACTCATAACTGGAAATACCCGTGGCTCCGGTTATCTTGCGGTATCCGAGGACGGCAGCGAGCCTGTTTTCGATCCGGAATATCCGAC
>CACZPI010000021.1 GCA_902783005.1 uncultured Ruminococcus sp.
AGAGACCGTAGCACCGGACGGCTTTACCGTAGTATCCAAGTTCGAGTTCGAGATCAAGGACGGCGAGATCGTCAACAGCGAAGCGATTGAAAGCAATGGCGACGTTTCGATCGGCGAGAATGGCGAACTGATCGTTACCGACAAGATGTCTACCGTATCCCTGTCCAAGCGCGATGCAGGCGGCGAGGAGATCGCTGACAATGCAACCTTCGTACTCAGCTCCGACAAGTCCTTCAAGGGCGCGACCATCACCACCGCTGAGGGCGGCAAGGTCACCTGGAGCGAGGACGGCAAGTCCGTTACCATCGTTGGCAATGATGTACAGTTCTTTGGTCTGAAGGACGGCGCGTATACCCTCGAGGAAACCGTTGCTCCGGATGGCTATGACAAGGTTGAATCCAAGTTCAGCTTCACCATTGACAACGGCGTTGTCACCGCAGGTGAGGCAGTCACCACCGGTGAGTGCTCCATCTCCTACAATGGCGAAACCGAGACCATTGAGGTCAAGGATACTGCCAAGGCAACCGAAACATCCGCCAGTGAGACTTCTGTAACGGAGACTTCTGCAACGGAGACTTCCGCAACGGAGACTTCTGCAACGGAGACTTCTGCAACAGAGACTTCTGCAACGGAGACTTCTGCAACAGCAACATCTCTCACAACGGATGAGACCACATCTGAGACGGCTACCTCCACCACTTCCACCAGCACCACCACAACGACTTCTACCACCACTACCACTTCCACCAGCACGACAACCACCACTACTACAACTTCTACCACCACTACCACTTCCACCAGCACGACAACCACCACTACCACAACTTCTACGACCACTACTACTTCCACCACCACAACGACAACCACTACCACCACAACCACCGAAACCACCACCACAACGACAACCACTACCACCACAACCACCGAAACCACTACCACAACGACAACCACTACCACCACCACCACGACCACCGAAACTACCACGACCACCGAAACCACCACCGAAACCACCACAACCGAGACCTCGTACACGCAGATGCCGGCCACCGAGACCACATCTACGGATACGACCCAGGACGGCGCGACCACAACTGATGATGAAGGCGAGCTGATCGGCGGCGGTTCCACCGAGAACACGACCGAGACTGTACCTTCCACAGATGATGCGGATTCGCAGACCACTTCCGAGACCACGACCGAGACTACCACTGAGTCCACCACCGATACCACCACTGAATCTACCACCGAGTCCACCACCGAAAGCACTACTGAAGAGACCTCTTCTGAGACCACCTCTGCAACAACCACTTCTACCTCCACCACCGGCACAACTTCCACCACGACCACCACAACCACTACCACCACCACGACCACTGCAGGCCAGAGCGCTTCTCCGAAGACCGGCGATGCAATGGCAGTTGTTCCGATCGTTCTGATGCTGACCTCGCTGGCAACAGCAGGTGCTGCAACGACGACCAGACGCAAGCGTGATGAGGAAGACGAAGATTAACTCCTGACTCACAAGCACCCCTCTGCTGCGGCAGAGGGGTGCTGTTTTTGGATGGGATGGAAGGCGTTTCAGGGGATGCTCCCCAAAAGAAAAATGCCCCCGGTACAACGCATGTACCGGGGGCTTGGCTGTTATACAGAATTGTGCCGGAGGAAGGTGTGCAGCTCTTCGATCGGAATGGGCTTGGAATACTTGTAGCCCTGGAGATACTTGGCGCACATGTTCACGCAGCAGCTTTCATCGGATTCCGTCTCGATGCCCTCAAACAGAATGGAATATTCCAGCTTGTTGAACATCTTCGCGAAGGTGCTGACCATGTAGTAGGAGGAATCGCTCTTGGATGCCTCGATCAGCAGCGAACGGTCGAATTTGATAATGTCGAACGGAATCTCCATGATACGCTCGAAATTGGAATAGCCTGTGCCGAAATCGTCGAGATAGAACTTGATGCCGAGCTTTTGCAGCTCCATGATCCTCGCCTTCATCAGGTGGAAATCCTGCTCGCTGCGGCTCTCTGTGATCTCAATGGCGATCTTTTCATAGGGGATCTGGTTGCGGGCAATGATCTGCTGTACCTCCTGGCAGAAGCTCTCATAACGCATATCCAGCGTAGAGAAATTTACGGAGACACGCTTGATCTCGTAGCCGTCCTCAAGCAGCGTGCGGACAGCGCCGCAGGTCTTGTTGAGAATGATCATGCTCATGTTGTGGATCAGATTGTTCTGCTCTGCAAGCGGAATGAACTGATCCGGATATACAAGCCCGGTATTCGGCAGCGTCAGGCGCATGAGCGCTTCGGCGGTGTCGTAGGACTTCGTGGACAGGTTGAATACCGGCTGGCAGTACACCAGCACGCGCTCATCGTCGAGATCCTTCTTCTGCGCGATGTCTTCAAGCTCACTGAGAATGTAGTCGCTCTTGTAGAATCCGCGGATGTCGGAGTCACTGATGCGGTGGATGCTGTTCATCGGCATGGACTGTTCGGCATATTCGATCATCCAGAGGTAATCCCCGGAATGCGTGATGTCGGGACTGGTCTCCATAATCACGATCTTGAAGTCGATGCCGAAGCGCTTGTGGCTTTCGGAGAAATCCTCAAGCATTTTCTCGATCAGGCGATCCTGCTGTGTAGCATAGGCCTTCGGGAATGACAGGATCAGGCGATCCGGCGGGAAGTGATAGAGAACGCCGTGCCGGACATTGACGCGGAAGAACTGGTAGAATTCCATCTTCAGATCCTTGTCGGTCTTGAGGAGCTTGGTGAAGTTGACCATGTTGCAGCTCATGAGCACAAGGGTTCTGCGCTTTTCGGTCGCTTCCTTCATTTCTTGGTAGAAGTAGCTGTCGGAAACCGCGCCGGTGTCAATGTCGTAGGGATTGGAATGGAACAGGAAGATCAGGCCAAGCACCGGCAGGAAATAGGCAACGCCGGTGAAGGAGCCGTTGCGGTGAAGCCCCTGCATGAGGAGAATTGCCGCAGCGACCAGATTGGTGCCGAGCAGACCCCAGAAGACCTGGCGGATCATACGGTTGCGATGCTTGATGATGAGATAGAAAATGGCCGCAGTGAACAGCACATACAGCGCGATCCAGATATTGAAGCCCGCATGGATCGTGCCGGAATCGGTGATGTAGAATCCGACATGCAGGATGCTCAGGAACAGGTCAATGAAGATCGAAGCAATGACGAGTACGCTTGACAGGATGTTGTACCGCCGTCGGACGTCCGTGCGCAGCCACAGGGGCTGTTGCAGGTAGAGGGTATAGAACAGGATCGTCATGGTCAGGCAGTAATGCCGGATCAGCCGGAATACCAGCAGCCCGAGCAGGTGGCTGCCCGGATGAAGGGAGCCGAGCTGATAGAACAGATCCGCGACAGATGCAATGACATTCAGGATCAGAATGGTGATGAGTGTCCGGAATTGCCTGTCCTTATGGACATGTGTCTGTGATACCAGAATCATCATGACAATACACAGTCCGAATACCGCAATATCTCCGACTGCGGAGAACCGGTACGCCGAGACAGGCGCATCGGATTCCGGAAAGACATGTTCCGGCGGATGTACCAGCATGGACGTCAGCAATGAAAGTACCTGCATATCGCTCCCTCCTTTCTAAAACGTTTTCAATGTATTTCTCTCTATTATTATAACACATTATCGCTGGATTGTCAAGAATGATGTAATCTATACTTGGCGTTGTGCAATAAAATTGTCGGAATGCACAATGATTCCCCTCCCCGCAGAGGGGAGGGGAACAAGGGGGTTATTCAGGAAGCGAGACCATATCTGCATCCGCATGCAGCGATCCGGCAGAAATGCCCTGACGGATGGCATCCTCGGCGGCGGCTTCGATCACCGCGCTGGTGCGGGCGAATCCGAAAAGCCTTGCCGTTTCACGGATGAGATCGGCGCGGGAAAGCCGGAGCTGTGCCTGGAGGATCAGCCGCATGGCAAAGAGAATCTCCTCGGCCGGAATATCGTCCATCGGGCGCTTCTCCGAGCCGGAAGCGGTGCGGCATGCAGCATATTCCGCAGGATTCTGCCCCTCCTTCCAGAAGAAGGTCATGCCGTTCGATTCTGTCTGCATCAGCTCACAGCGGCGCACGGCATCGTCAAAGGCCTGCTCATATTTCGGCGTGGTGCGCGTGATGCCCCATGCCGCATAGATGCGCTTCATGAGGGTGCGGCGGGAAACCGGTGCTTCGGCGTCGATCACCTTGCGGACAGCGCTCATGCGGGAGCGGAGGGATCTGGGCAGCGTGAAGTCCTCGGCAGCCCCGGAATCCGGCAGAATGCAGCGTTCGTACACCGTCACCTGCTGCATGGGATCGGTTTCCTCCTCCTTCTCGAAATCCGCGGCATTGTAGGTGCGCGGCCGTGCAGAGGGCTCGGCAGCAGGCGTGTCGGAGCCGGTAAGGGCGGCATTGACAGCCGACTGGATCTGTGCCAGAACACGTTCGGGATTATCCAGCCAGTCCAGAATATGCACATTGCAGATGTGCCAGCCGAGTCCGCGCAGGACGGACGGCTGCGAAATGATGCGGTCGCGTGCGGTGGAGGTGTGCCAGTTATTCGACGAGCCGAGCATGAGGCCGAGGATGTATTCCCCGGGGCGCTCCGGATGCACGATGGCGGCATCCACACGGAAGCCGGAGCAGCCGACGCCGCATTTCACGGTGTAGCCGAGCTTGG
This sequence comes from uncultured Ruminococcus sp., assembly GCA_902783005.1. Lineage (GTDB taxonomy): Bacteria > Bacillota > Clostridia > Oscillospirales > Ruminococcaceae > UBA3855. The sequence goes on from CACZPI010000021.1 coordinate 4,708, forward strand.
AAAGCTCTGCCGCCAGCAGCTCGGCAAAGGCATCATTCTCATAGACCGCTGCATTGGCGCTGCGGGCAAGCGCCTGGGTGCCGCGCTCGGCAAATTCCAGGAAGCCGCGAAGCTGCACCACGCCCTCCGCACGGGTGCGGGACAAGTCGATCTGATCGGGACGAATGACGGAGTACACCGTCATTTCCTTGCGGGCACGGGATACGGCGACATTCAGTCTGCGCCAGCCGCCGTCCTGGTTGAGCGGGCCGAAATTCATGGAGACCTGCCCGTTCTGGTCGGGGCCGTAGCCGACGGAGAAGAGGATCACATCGCGCTCGTCACCCTGGACATTTTCGAGGTTCTTGATGAAGATGGGCTCATACATTTCATTTGCCCACGTTTCGAGCTGCGGATTCTTGACGAATTCCTCTGTCAGAAGGTCGTCGATCAGATTTTGCTGCACGACGCTGAAGGTCACGACGCCCACGGAATCCTGCCGCAGCTTTTCATCGGAAATGCGCCGTACCAGCTCGGCCACAACGGCCTCTGCCTCGGCACGGTTCTGCCGGGTCTTGCTCTTGTCGTAGACGCCCTCCACGGCAACGCGGGTGACCTTGCGCACCTGATCGTCCGGGGACGGGAAGGTGAGCAGCTTATTTTCATAGAAACGCACATTGCTGAATGCGATCAGGCTTTCATGCCGCGAGCGGTAATGCCAGAGCAGGTGCTTCGACGGCATGGAGAGGGCAAGGCAGTCATCGAGAACGCTTTCCAGATCCTCCTTGTCGTAATTTTCCTCATCGGTATGCTGCGCCGTGAAGAAGGAGGTCGGCGGGAGCTGCTTGGGGTCTCCGACAACGACCACATTGTCACCGCGGGCAATGGCGCCGACGGCTTCACTGGTCGGAAGCTGGGATGCCTCGTCGAAAATGACCAGGTCAAATTTCGGGAAGGCCGGATCAATGTACTGCGCCACCGAGATCGGGCTCATGAGCATGCACGGGCAGATGCGCCGCAGCAGGGTCGGGATCGAATCGAAGAGCTTGCGGATGGAGAGCATCCGGCCGCCGCTCTTGATGGCACGCTGGAGAATGCTGATCTCCGAGGAACCGCGCATGCCCTCCGATGCCGACGGGATGCGTGCCGACAGGCGGGAGACAAGCTCCTGCACGGTCAGCGCGGCAAAATCATCCGCAGCCTTGCGGTACTGTTCAAGCGAGACTTCAAACTGTGTCCCCTGGAAATGGGAGAGTGCGGGATGCTTTGCCATCGCACAGGAAATGGTGCTGCGGGCAGCGGCGCAGGCAAAGGCATCGGCAAGGGTATCCTCATTGACCATGCCGCTGCGGAATGCGCTGACGGCACCGCCGAGATGCGCCGATTCCATCTGTACCAGAAGGGATTCGAGGACGGAGCGTTCACGGAGCAGATCGCTTCCGGCGATCCATCCGGCAGCAGCATCGGCAGCGGCGGTGAACCAGTCAGACGCGGCAAAGATCTCGTCAAAGCCGGTGGAGAATGTCTCCTGCAAGGCCTGTACGGCCGCTTCTGCGCGGTCACGGGCAGCCTGCGCGGCATCGAGCTTGCCGAGGGCATCGGCATTGCCGGTGAGCTTCTGCACGGCACCAACGAGCCCCGTATCCCCGGCAGCAAGCTGCGAGCGCATGGTGAGCGTTGCCTGCCGCACGGCATCGAGCCGGTCGAAATCCGTCTGTTCGCCCTTCCAGAGGGCACCGAATACCCCGGTCAGGGCAGCATCGGCATTCGTGACGGAAGGCTGCAGCGTGCGGTATTCGCTGAGCTTGCCAAGATGGATCACATAATTGTCCGCGGTGACGGAGGCGGCATTCTTCGCATGAAGCTGCATCTCCTTCACCAGCTTTTTCCGGCCGAGCGATTTTGCAAGGAACCATTTCTGTTCATTGCGCTTCCAGTCGAGCAAGGCGGCATTCACATCCACCGTATAGATCGTCTGCTCAAAGACCGCGTCAATTTCGGCCTTGACTGCCTGGAGCTTCCTGCCCGCGGCAAGGAGCTCGTCGATCTCCTGCGCCCGGTCGGTCAGCGGCGTTGCCCCGGTGAGGGCATCGGGCAGGAATCCGCCGCTTCTGGCTGCTGTGAGCGTGTCCATTGCCGCCCGGTAGCTGCCCAGATCGTCTGCACCCGCATACCCGAGGGCATCACAAAGCGCATGATACGGCGTTTTTGCCGCCGGTGCCGTCAGGCGGAGCTGCTCGGCTGCCTTGCGGAAGGCATCGCGCACCTCAATGGTGTAATCCGTGCGCCCGTAGGCTTTGAGCGGGGATGCCGCGAAGCCGCCAAGCTCCCGCCCGGCTGCACGGACGCGGGAAATGGTGTCGAGCGCATTCTGATAGCCGGCGCGGTCGGTGATCTCCGGATAATCGGCATCGAGGGTAATGATGCCGTCGTATTCGCGCAGGGATTCGTATTGCGCGATCGCCTGGTAAAGCGACATGCCGACCGGAAGCTCCTCATGCAGCGCGGTCATTACGGCATTGAGATCCTCGCGGCGTGCCTTCAGGTCATCCGCAGCACTCTGGTAGTTCTCCGGAGACTTGACATGACCGATGGCAAGGGTTTGTTCAAGCTGATTGAGAACGGCACGCTTCTGCGCCTTGTTGGAATGCAGCTCCAGACAGAAGGGGTCAAGTCCGATCTTGGCAAGGCGCTTTTGTACGACGGAGAGCGCGGCCATCTTTTCCGCGACAAAGAGCACGGATTTGCCCTGGTAGAGCGCATTGGCGATCATGTTGGTGATCGTCTGGGATTTGCCGGTGCCGGGCGGGCCGTGCAGCACGAAGGATTCTCCCTGAGAGGCCGCATAGACGGCGGCAAGCTGGGAGGTATCGGCGGCGATCGGAACAGCCATGTCGGAGGGGCTGACCTTCTCATCAAGCTCTGCCGGGGACAGGTCAATCGCAAGCCGCTTTTCATGCCGGTGGTAAATGCCGGGCTTTTCCGGATCCTCCGTACTGTCTTCCCCGGAATCGTCAAGGAGATGCGGCTCCCATTCCAGCTTCCCGCTGATGAGGGATGCCACGACCTTATTCTGCCGCAGCTCCTCGCTGCGGTTGCGGATGTCATTCCACATGATGAACTGGGAGAAGGAGAATTGCCCGAGGAAGGCAAGCTCCTCAATATCCCAGCGGCTTTTGGAGAGCACAGCCTGCCGGACGGTATTGAAGACGAGCCGGAGATCCACGCCGCTCTCATCCTCCGGCGGCGGATTCAGGCCGCCGATGTGGATGCCGAAATCCTGCCGCAGCAGCTCGAGCAGGGTAATATTCATCTGGATGTCCTCCCCCCGGATCCGCAGGGAATAGGACTTGTCCGTGATCTTGCGCACGAGATCGACCGGCACGAGGATCAGCGGGGCATAGCGGGGCTTGGTGCTTTTCTCCGTTTCATACCACCGCAGGAAGCCCAGGGCGAGATACAGCGTATTGGCGCCGTTTTCCTCCAGGGAGAGCTTGGCGGAGCGGTGGAGCTTCTTGAGAATGCGTTCAAGCTCCGTTTCATTGACGAAGGTGCGCAGGCGGCGGGATTTGAATTCCGCCTCTGCGATGGAGGCGATCATGTCCTTTTCATTCTCGGTCTCATAGATCTTGCTGTCCGAAAGCGTCAGATGCAGCTCGGACGGGGAGGCCATGACCTTGAAATCTTCCCCGCGGGAGATCTCGTCCTCGAGCTTGTCGAGATCTGCCGCCATGAATTGCAGATTGGACGAGCCGGGGCGGAAATTCAGCAGGGAATTGCGCAGCGAGAGGTCAAGGAGCTTGCGTTCCCAGATCTCCTGGCGGGTCAGCTCCTTCTGGGGCTCGGCATTTATGCCGCGGCGGGAAAGGTCGATCTCGGAGGGATCGCCGGTGATCTCCGCATCCTTCCGGGCGCCGTAATCCACCGCCGAGAAGCCTTCCTCCCCGGAAATGCGCACCGGAACCGGCCGGATCCCGCTGCCGCGGCAGCGAAGGACATCGAGGACAAGCTCGAAATTGTCCTGGAGCGCATCGGCGGCATGCTGCCCGGCACGGTCGAAGTCCACGGATCTGCCCGCCACAAAATCGGTGCATTCCACCAGGCAGATCGTGTCGATGCCGGAGGCAATGCGCTTGGTCAGGGCTGCCGGGTCATCCACCACGCAGTCCGAGAAAGTCTCCTCCTCCAGCCAGCAGCCGGCAAAGGCATGCCCCTTGACGAATACGACCAGCGGATTGAGCCCCGCTGCCTCTGCGCAGGCGGCATACAGCAGGGAAAGATCCAGGCAGGTACCGGTTTTCTGTTCGAGCACCGTATGCGGCATCCGGATGCGCTGTGCAGGCTGCCCGTAGCTGGCAGGCGGTACGGTATAGGCGATATTTTCGGCCTGCAAGGCGGCATAGATCGCGGCAAGCTGTTTCTTGACGGTATTGGGATCGCGGGTCTGGTAGCCGGTGAAGGAGGGATCGCCCGTCCATTCGTTCAGGAAAACGGATGCCTTGCGCAGGATCTCCTCGATCTTCGGATGATTCGGGGTAATGAAGGCGGCGGTCATTTCCGGCATGACAGCGGTGCCGGTCCACTGGTCATAGGCCAGCAGGTCAATGCTGCGGGTCTCGCTGCACAGCATCTCCTCACCGACAGCCGCCTCGATCGTCATGGAAGCCGCAAGCTCCTCGGTCAGGGAGAGCAGGTATTCCGGCGACAATGCGATGCGCACGGGGGAAATTTCCACCTGTTCGCCGGGACGCAGGGCGGCCAGCGTTGTCTCGAACGGCGCGGCGAATTCCGGATCGAACCGGAGCCGGACGGTGATATGCTCGAGCAGCGTATCGGCATGGGAGCAGACACGCAGCGTGCGGATAACGGGGATGTAATTCTGCTGCAGGGCAAAGCTGATCTGTGCAGCGGCCGTGCATTCCAGAGAAAGCTTCGGATCCATGGGATCCCTCCTTTGCGGGTTTTCTTTCATTATAACACAGAATGCAGGATTTGTCGAGAGGGTACGCCGCAGAATCCAAAAAACCCTCCCTCCGGAACGGAGAGAGGGAAACTGCATCAGGTTTCGGGGCTTTTTTCTGGTTCCTCGGCGGGAATGGAGAATCCCAGGCCGAGCAGTGCCAGAAACAGGCCGGTCGTCAGCATCTTGGTATTGCCTACAAAGGCGGAGGTCAGATAGCCGAAGGCGGCTGTCAGCGCGGCAACGGAAAAGCGGTCAAGGCGCCTGCGGTTTTTCAGCCCGCGCAGATACACCGAGAAGCATCCGGCAATGTAGCAGATGCCCGCAGGAATGCCGTAATACATGGTGTATTGCAGGTATTCATTGTGGGCGCGGCCTTCTCCGAGATTTTTGGCGAGGATGTCGAATGTGCCCTCATCGCCCCAGCCGAACAGGGGCTTTTCTGCAATCAGGTGCAGGGATTCTTTCCACAGCAGGATGCGGATGTTGGTGGAATACAGATCGGAATTGTATTCATCCGCCGGATTTGCCAGGTCATTCGCCGTGATGCTGATGTCTCTGAATACCGCTGCATAGTACGTGCCAAGCCCGATATACAGTCCGATATAGCACACCAGCAGCGCAAGCGTGATCCAGCTCAGCCGCCGTTCGGTGAGCAGCAGGACGATGATCTGGAATACCAGTGCCACGCCGACAGCGAGCACGGCGCCGAGTGTGCCATTCAGGATGAGCACAACGCAGTTGGCCAGGAAGGTAAATGCCGCAAAGAGCTTCCAGCCGATCTTTTCCTCCGCCGCTGCCATGCCCGCACAGCCGGGGATCATGATGGACAGCAGATAGCCGTAGAAATTGGTATTGGGGAACATCAGTGTCGGTTCTAACCGGTAGGCTGTATACGCCTTGTAGACTTCGAGGGGTACGATATAAATATGGATCAGCTCTGTCACGCCTGTCAAT
>CACZPI010000022.1 GCA_902783005.1 uncultured Ruminococcus sp.
ATAATGCGCACCGGAGCGGATATTGACACCGAGGTCGATCCTCCAGACGAGCGTGCCGTCCAGACGGTAGCAGTCGAAGAAGGTCGTACCGGTGTAGCCGGTCTTGGAGTTGTCCTGCGAATTGGACGGATCCCACTTGACAAAGATCTCGTAAACGCCGTCGCCGTCGATATCGCCCACGGAGCAGTCGTTCTCCGTGTAGGAGCAGGTCGAGCCGTCGGGCATGGTCTGGTCAGCGGGCTTCTGGGTGGGAATGTCGAAGTACGCGCCGGACTGACCGGAATTCTTGGTGCCGAATACCGTTGCCGGGCTGCCCTTGTCGATGCAGGTCGATCCGGAATAGGTGTCGATGGTGTACTTGTCTGCCGCGGTACCGCCTGCATCCAGATAATTGGTCGCGCTGCCGGCTGCGATCTCCTTGAGGAGCGTGCCGTTCTTGTACAGCTTGTAGCTGGTATTGCTGTCGTCGGTCGCCAGGATGCGCCATGTCAGCAGCATACCGGATCCGGTATTGGCTGCCACAAGGCCGCGGGTCAGGTATTCTACCTGGTAGCCCTCACCGGCATTGTTGTTCTGGCCGCCTGCCGGAATACCTCTGACCGGATCAATCGGCGTTTTGGAGGATTCGGGCTGGTCGGTATTGGCGATCGTGATGCTGTCAAGGTTCGGCGCACCGTCTGCGGTCAGGGAGGTGAATACCACGGTATTCATGCCCGCCTGCAGGGAAACATAGATCGTTTCCTTTTTCCAGTTTGTCCAGGCCTCGGTGGGCTGGCCTTCAAGCGTGTAATAGCCGGTCTGGCGGTTTGTCAGGACGCTCACGCTGCGGGCAGCCGTACCGCCGTTGGCATAATTGACCGTCAGTGCATAGATCCCTGCTGCGGGAGCATTGACATTGAGCGTTACAGAGGAGCCGACCTCATTGTACAGATTCAGGTAGGCGCTCTGGGTAAAGCCGGTATTGGTCGTCTCCGGATCACCGTTGTAGACACTGCCGTCCACAGCCGCATACAGACGCTCGGACGGAACATTCTCCGGAATGAATTCACCCTTTCCGGTCAGCACCCACTTGGCAATGGATACGACATCGGTCACGCCGACGCCCTCCTTGCCGTCTACATTGGCGGCATACTTCTGATGCTGCGTGCCGGCATTGTTCAGCGCAATGTGCTTGGCAAGCGCCACATCAAAAATATCCACCACGCCGTCATCATTCAGATCACCCGGCAGGAAGGTATCGCCGGTAACAACACACTTGGTCTCCTCGCCCTCGGTCGTCCAGGTCACCGGGATCAGCTCCCAGTCCTGGCAGTTGACGCCGTTCTGCTCCCACACCTGGACATTGGCGCCGGAATCGGTCAGGGCATTGACGATCTCGACCGCCTTTTCATCCGCCTTGCTGACAATGCGGAAGCTGCCGTCCTTATTGGCAATAAAGCTGTAGAGCTGTCCGTCCGTACCGGCATCCGTACCGATGCTGACATTGCTGTCCGCCCCGGCATTCAGGACAAAGGTCTTGCCGTCACCGAGCAGCGAATAGATCTTGTACAGCCCGTCCCCTGCCGAAACAATGCGCCAGGTATCGTAGGTATGCGCGGCATCCGTGCTCCACTGCTGGACATTCGTGCCGTTTTCGGCCTTGCCGCCCTCAACATTGAGCACCTTGCCGCTGTTGACATTGCGGATCACATAGGTGCCGTCAAGCGGATCCGGGGCATTGACAGCCTGCGCCGGGATCACAGGCAGCGCCGCTACCATCATCAGCGCGGCGAGGATTGCTCTGATCTTCTTCATAATACCTCATCTCTCCTTTTTAGAATATGCTTTAAAAATACGCTTTACTGATACACCTTTCATCAGTACAGTATGTAAATGTTTCATACTCCTATACTATTCATTATACATATTTTGCTGAATTTGTCAAGCATTTTAATTAAATTTATCTGAATTCACATATCCCGGCTCAGATGACCGGCGGTTGCTGCATCTTGACGCGATTGTGGATTTGTGGTATACTGATTATAATATGATACCGGGAGGGGACTGTCATGTCAGAAACCAATCACTATGCGCACTGTTCACAATTGATGATCGACCACAAGAAAAGCCACTTCCGGCGGCTGATTCTTCTGATCGTGATGCTGCTGACCAATTTCTATACCCATGTACTGACCTTTGGCGTCAAATACAGCGGCAGCTCTCTGACTTCGTTTTATGCCTCGCAGGAAGACGGGCGGAACAAAGTCGCACCTGTCGCAGGCACCGGAGCCAGCATTGTCATGCTCATCGTCTGCGGTGTGCTGTTCTTCCTGGCATTCCGCACGCAGCGAAAAAAACTGCGGATCGGACTGCTGATCGGTGCTGCTGCGCTGCTCCTGGGCATCGGGCTGGGCGGCATGCATTACCAGTCGCAGACACTTGTAGACAACGGCGTGCGCGTTTCCTACCTGCCCTACGGCATGGGCATGCTGACGCTGCTCCTGAGCCTTTTCCTGATCTTTATGGCATGGCTTGGAGAACCGAAGCGAATGTGGTGCTACCTGTCCGTGATCGCCCTGCTTATCATCGGCATTATCACCGATTGTCTGGCGTGGTGGATGGCGGGGCTTGCGATCGTCGTTTTTGCCATCGGTCTCAAGCAGGTATGGGAGGCCAGATGGCTGAAAACACAGCCCGGCTACCCGCAGTTCAACGAGCGTTTCGACGAAATGACGCAGTACGGCAGCAGCTACCATGCCACCTACCGCGTGGATGATGCCGGGGCGGATACCATGACCGATGCCTACGGTGATACGGTCAGAACGCCGGCGCAGCAGGATGAGGACGACCCTTACGAAGCCTACAAGAAACGCCGTGCAAAGCGTGAGGCACAGCTCGAAGCAGAGGCCGAAAAGCAGCGGCATTACCGCCTGAGTGAAGCGCAGGAGGGCGTGATGCAGGGCGTAGAGCTCAAGACCGATGAGGAGATCGCCGCAGAAGAGGCTGCTGCCGAAGCTGCAAAGCTCGCCGCGAAGCCGACGGTCATGCCGGATCTTCCGAGTGCGGATGACATTGTGATGCCGACATGGAATGACGATCCGGCTGCCGATGTTCCGGATGTTGCCGCCTCCTTCCCGGAGACCGGCTCTGATTTCCCGGACATTGCGGGAGATATTCCCGATCTGCCGGAGATTCCGGATATTCCGAAGCTGTAAAGGAGATACTATGCTGTCAGTTACCAATACCATCGGCCTGTTCGGGATGAATGCCTTTCCCGTTACTGTGGAAGCAGAGGTCATGCGCGGGCTGCCGCAGTTTGACATCAGCGGCCTGCCGGATGCAAGCATCAAGGAAGCACGGGAGCGTGTGAAAAGCGCCCTTGCTTCTGTGGGGGTACCGTTCCCGAACAAGCACATTCTCATGAATCTGGCGCCGGCGGATGTCAAGAAATCCGGCACCTCCTTTGATCTGGCCATCTTCGTGGCTCTCATGCAGGCGATCAATGTCATTACAAACGATCTGTCGGACTGCGTATTCATCGGAGAGCTGGGTCTGAGCGGCATTGTCCACGGCATCCGCGGAACGCTCTCCATGACCATGAATGCCAAGCGCAGCGGATACCGGCATATCTTCGTTCCTGCCGACAATATCCGTGAAGCCGCCTGCATCGAGGGCATTGAGGTCTACGGCGTGGAAAACTGCATTCAGCTTCTCGGGCATCTGTGCGGCGATGTGCCGCTTACCCCGGCACCATGCAGACCGCCGGAATCGGAAGCGGTACCGGAAACCGTTCTGGATATGTGTGATGTGCGCGGTCAGGCAAAGGCACGCGCCGGCATTGAGCTGGCGGCTGCCGGCGGGCACAACATCCTCCTTGTCGGCAGCCCCGGCTCCGGTAAAAGCATGCTGGCCAACCGGCTGCCCACCATTCTCCCGCAGATGACGAGAGAGGAAATGCTGGAAACGACCAATGTCTATTCCGTTGCCGGACAGCTTTCCAAGGAGCATCCGCTGATGACATGGAGGCCGTTCCGTGCGCCGCATCATACGGTATCTGCGGCAGGTCTGGTCGGCGGCGGCAGCATTCCGGCGCCCGGTGAAATTTCGCTGGCGCATAACGGCGTGCTGTTCCTCGATGAGCTTGCGGAATTCGACCGCTCCACACTGGAGATCCTGCGCCAGCCCCTCGAAAAGCGGGAGGTCACCATTTCCCGTGCAGCCGGAACCGCCGTCTACCCTTGCAGCATCATGCTGGTCGCTGCCATGAATCCGTGTCCGTGCGGCTACTACGGCTCCACGAAAAAGAAATGTACCTGCTCCGCGGCGCAGGTGAAGAATTACCTCGGCCGCATTTCCGGGCCGCTGCTTGACCGGTTTGATCTGCATGTGGATGTGGATCCGGTCGAATATGACGATCTGACCTCCAAGGAAAAGATGGAGAGCTCTGCTGCCATCCGCGAACGTGTTGAACGGGCGCGTGACCGGCAGAAAAAACGCTTTGCCGGGATGAATGTGTACTGCAATGCCATGATCCCGGATCACCTGCTGCCGGAATTCTGCGTGCTCGATGATGCCGCACAGCAGCTTCTGCGGCGGATCCATGAGCGGTATGCCATCAGTGCCCGGACACATAGCCGCCTGCAGCGTGTGGCACTTTCTGCTGCGGATCTGGCCGGACACGATACCGTTACCCGCGAGGATGTCGCCGTTGCAACACAATTCCGTGGCTTCGACAGCAAATACCTCAGATAGAGAGACCAAAGGAGACACTGTATATGAAAGAAATCTGGGATGCCATCCGTAAATATGTGCGTGCATCCGACAAGGCGCTGCTGCTGGCAGCGATCGCCTGCTCAGCCATCAGCTGCACAATGCTTTACAGCATTGCCACGAATGCGCTGATCGACCGGTGCGATCTGAGCACCTTCCGCACACAGGCCATTGCAAGTGTGCTTGGCCTTGTGGTCGTGGCTGTGCTCAGTATACTCGATTACAACAAATTCATACGGCTGTGGTTCATCTATGCCCCGGCCGCACTGATCCTGACCTCCCTGACCTTCACCGGGCTCGGCTATAAGCGAGCCGGTGCGGATGACCAGGCATGGCTCCAGATCGGCAGCTTTTATCTTCAGCCCTCGGAGCTTCTCAAGCTCGCATTTATTCTGACCTTCTCCTACCATCTGGCGCGGGATGAGGAAAATATGAACAAGCTGACGCATATGATGCTGCTGATCCTGCATGCACTTGTCCCCATCGGACTTGTCGCCCTGCAGGGTGACTACGGTACGGCGATCGTATTTGCGGTCATCTTCATGGCGGAGCTTCTGAGTAGCCGGGTCGCCCTGCGGTATATCCTTGCCGCCATTGTGCTGATCCCGCTTGCAGGGCTGTTTGCCTGGAATTTTATCTTGCAGGATACGCACAAAAACCGAATTCTCGTCCTGATCCATCCCGGCACCGATCCGGAGAATCTGGAATACCAGCAGGACAGAGGCCTTGCCGCCCTGGCCAACGGCGGGATCTTCGGGCAGGGACTGGCAGACGGCAATTATGTGACCGTCCCCGAAATGCACAATGACTTCATCTTTTCCTACATCGGGCAGGCATGGGGCATCATCGGTTCCCTGATCGTGATGGTACTGCTGGTATTCATGACGCTCAGGGTGCTGACCGACTGCCTGAATTCCAAGAATCTCCAGGGAAAATTCATCTGCATCGGTGTCTTTGCCATGCTCTTTGCGCACTGCTTCATGAATATCGGCATGGTGCTCAAGGTCATGCCGGTCATCGGTATTCCGCTGCCGTTCATGAGCGCAGGCGGTACGGCGGTGGTCTGCATGTATACCGCGATCGGGCTGGTCAACAGCACACGCTGCCACAATGTCCGCAAATACCGCATCTTCTATGAGATCGAGCCGGATTGATCGGAGGCGCCATGAAACCGCGAAATGTGATTTATCCCTTACTGCTTGCCGCGCTCATGATCTTTATTTTCTGCATGTCCGCACAGCCTGCGGATGACAGCACGGAAACCAGCTCCCGGTTCTGCACCTTTGCGGCAAAACTGCTCATCAGCAATTTTGAGGAATTCTCCCCCGCGGTACAATCCGACATCATCGAAGGTCTGGCCTTTGTTGTACGCAAGACCGCACATTTCTCGGAATACGCGCTTATGGGCTGCCTCTGGTTCTGGTGGCTGCACCAAAAGCGCTTTTCGCCCTTGATCGCACTCGGCGCTTCGGCGCTGTTTGCGGTGTCGGATGAAATTCACCAGCGCTTTGTCCCGGGACGTTCCTGTGAGCTGCGGGATGTGCTGGTCGATTCCTCCGGAGCACTTGCAGGCATCTGCTTTGCCTTTATCGTACTTTGCATCATCTGGAGCATCCGGAACCAGAGCTGGAAACAGCATCCATAAAAAACGCAGGATCGGTTGATTCCCGATCCTGCTTCCTTTTTTCTATTCAGTTTTCCACGGCGAATGCAGCGGCCTTCTTCTGCCGCTTGACATCCACCATAATGTCCACAAGCGTTCCGTCAGCCGTGTACTCCTCCGAAAAGAGCTTGCCCTCCTCGCGCAAAAGCTGCAAAAAGCTGCCCTCGCTGTAGGGAATGCACAGCTTCATCCGCTTTGCCGTTTCGGGCAGCCCGCGGACAATCGCCTGCAAAAGCGCATCGAGCCCGTCGCCGTGCTTTGCGCTGATCCAGACGGTATCGGGATCATTTTTCTTCGGAATATCCACAAGATCTGCCTTGTTCAGCACATGGATCTGCGGTATTTCCGCACATCCCAGATCATTGAGCAGCTCCTGCGTGATCTGCATGCGTTCCTGCACATCCGGCTCGGAGGCATCCAGCACATGCAGAATGATGTCTGCCTGCGCCGTTTCCTCAAGTGTCGAACGGAATGCTTCGACCAGATGATGCGGCAGGCGGCGGATCAGGCCTACGGTATCGGACAGCAGCACCGTTCTGCCGTCCGGAAGCTCCAGTGCGCGTGCCGTGACATCCAGCGTTGCAAACAGCTTGTCCTCGGCAAGCACGCCGGCATCGGTAAGCATATTGAACAGCGTGGATTTGCCCGCATTCGTGTAACCCACAATGGCTGCGGTCAGCACGCCGTCTTTCTTGCGGCGGCTGCCGATAAATTTGCGGTGCTTCTCCATTTCCTTCAATTCATGCTCCAGTGCCGTGATGCGGCTGCGGATGTGCCGGCGGTCGGTTTCGAGCTTTGTTTCACCGGGGCCTCGCGTACCGATGCCGCCGCCCAGACGGGAAAGGGCGGTACCCATGCCCGTGAGCCGTGTCAGACGGTATTTGTACTGGGCAAGCGATACCTGCACCTTGCCCTCGGCAGTCCGGGCACGGCCGGCAAATATATCGAGAATGAGCATGGTGCGGTCAATGACCTTGCAGTCGGCTGCATCGGAGATATTGCGCATTTGCATGCCGGTCAGCTCAGTATCAAAGATCAGCATATCCGCTTCAAGCAGCTCTGCCTGCTCCCCGATCTCCTCGAGCTTGCCGGCACCGATGCAGGTGGCCGCCTCCGGTGCCGGCCGCGCCTGGATCACCGTGGCAACTACCTCGCATCCGGCGGTATCGGCCAGCTCAGCAAGCTCCTCCATGGATTGCTCCGCATCGTATTCCCCGGTATCCAGCCCGACCAGGATCACTCTGGGACGGGCTTCATTCTGTTCGATCTCGTGCATATGATCTCCTTTCTCAGTCCATCGCAAGTCTGCGGCGGACTGCCGCATCCGCAACAGGATACAGCCGCTCCTGCGGAAGCTGCTTTCTGTCAAGAGAGCCGCTCTTGCGCTGTGCATTCCACTTGCGGACCTGCGCGGTGATGTCTGTAATGCATGCAATGCCGCCAAGCATCTCTTCCAGAGCGCTCCCCCGCACACCCATCTGAATGGCAGCGCGGCCGATCGGGTCACCGTCCGGCTTCCGGTCGGGATCCCACTGGACACGAACCGGTGAGGCATCGAGCGCCCGGCGCCAGTCTTCCCCGCAGATGCCTGACGCATCCGGAGAGGTCAGGACTGCCTGGCGCAGGAGGCTTTCAAATACCTCCCGCCGCAGGTCAATGGCAAGGATGCATTCCTGATCCTTTTTCTCCGCCCATCCGGATCGGTACATCATCCAGAGAAAGGACGGCTTGATCCAGGTCATGCGGGTTCTGGAGAATTGCTCTCCGAAATGCTGAAGACGGACGGCCTCCTGTGCAATGCGCGGGCAGTAGGCCTGGTAAACGCGAATGGTTTGTTGGTTATAGATTGCGTTGATTTGTCTGTTGTGTTCCATGATGTGTTCCTTTTTATGCAGGGGTTCAATCCATCGGGATCGCATTCCCCTTGTGCTTCGGATGGCGCTTGTAGGCGCGTGCATCCGGAATGGTGCGGGTCACGGGACAGATCCCGCCCCAATCCCCGCGCTGCTTGCGGTCATGCGCACGCTGCGCCTTTTTACTGCGTTTTTCATAGGGTACGAATCTGGTCATGACAATCCCTCTTATTTCAGGGTGATGTGCATGCCGTCCTGCGGGATGACCGTATCCGGGAACAGTGCATGCAGCTCCTTTTCGTAGTCCTGCGGATGCTTCTCCGCGGGGCTGAAATGTGTCAGCCACAAACGCGCTGCGCCGGCTTCCTTAGCCAGGCGGCAGGCATCCTGCATGAGCATGTGGCGTTTTTCATTCAGACTTGCCTTCTTCTCCGGATCGCCGTACATGCCCTCGCAGATGAAGAGATCGGATCCCTTTGCAAATTCTGCGATGGACGGGATCGGCAGCGTATCGGTGGTGTAGGTGATGACAAGGGGCTTGCGCGGCTGCCCTGTTACGGCGTCCGAAGTGATCGTCCTGCCGTCTTCAAGGGTCACTGTCTCACCGGCATGCAGCCGCTTCCAGAATTGTACCGGAATGTCAAGTGCCCTGGCACGATCCGGCTGGAATTCCGGCTTTTTTCCAAGCTCGATCCGATAGCCGATGCACGGCACCGAATGGCTGAGCGGAAGTGTTGTGATCCGGAACAGCGGATCCATCTGCGGGAGCCGGATCTCCGCCGCTTCCCGCTCCGGGAGCACCTCTACCGTAACCTCAAACGGCAGCCCGCCGGTCACCGCCAGCAGATGGCGGACAGTATCGGCGCAGCTCTTGCCGCAGTAGATGGGCAGGGGCTCTGTGCGTCCGGTATTGCCGAGGGACAGAAGCAGTCCCGGCAGACCGGCCACATGATCGGCATGACGGTGCGTAAAGCACATGGCCTCCAGACGGCTGAGCTTCATGCCGTGCTGTCCGAAGGCAACCTGTGTGCCCTCGCCGCAGTCAATCAGAACAGCGCCGCCCTCATGCTCTGCATAGAGGCTTGTCAGAAACCGGTTTTTCAGCGGCATCATGCCGCCTGTACCGAGTAGTGTGATTTCCATTGTAATTACGTCCTTTCCGTGCGGTTTGCCTCGCGGATCTGCGCGAGGGTGCGCGGGGTATAATCCATATACGGCAGCATACAGCCGACATTATAGGCTTCAAAGGGAATACCCATACTGCGGCAGTAAGCGCCGTAATGTAAAAATGCCGCATCATCCTGTGTATTGTGTACATGTCCGTAAAGATGCACGGCATTGCGGTACTGATTTTGCCAATGTGCGATGGGATAATGGCAGAGGATCACCTGCTGCCCCTGATCCTTCAGAACGGCAAGCTCCCGTACCGAGGAGAACAGCGAAAAAAACTCCTCACTCTGCTTGTCGTGATTTCCAAGGATCAGGTGCTTGGTTCCCCGAAGCTGCGGCAGGATCTCCTGCGCGGTCTTGGTATTCCATGCCACATCCCCGAGGAGCCAGACGGTATCCTTCGGCGTGACAGTCCGGTTCCAGCGCCGGATGATCTCACGGTGCATCTCTCCGATTGAATCAAACGGTCGCTTGTCCCAGCGGATCACATTGGCATGGCCAAGATGCAGATCGGAAATGTAGTAATCCATTACTTCCGTCCCCTCTGCCAGGGTGCCGCATCTTCGCCGGCCTTGAAATTGTAGACCGGCTTGATGACCTCGATGATCTCGGCTGTCGGGCCGATGTTGTCCACAATGTCCTCCATGCGCTTGTATGCCATCGGGCATTCATCGAGGGTTCCCATGCTGACGGATGTGGTGTAGATCCCCTTCATGCTCTCGCGGTAATCTGCAATCGTGCAGGTCTCCTTGGCGGCTGCGCGGGACATGAGCCGGCCGGCACCGTGGGGCGCCGAGCAGTTCCAGTCCGGATTGCCCTTGCCGCGGCAGATCAGGCTGCCGTCACGCATATTCATCGGAATGAGGATGGTCTCGCCCTCATGTGCGGAGACCGCGCCCTTCCGGAGGATCATATCCTCCATATTGATGTAGTTGTGCGTGGTGGTGAACTGATCGCGGACATGCCAGTGCATGCCCTTGACAATGACGTCCGTCATCGCCTGGCGGTTGAGCACCGCAAACTGCTGCACAATGGCCATATCATGCAAATACTGCTCAAACAGCTCGCCCTCGCAGTAAGCCAGATGCTTCGGGACAGCGGTGCGCTTGGTATGGCGGAGCTTTTTCAGCTCGCTCTCGATCTCGCGGGTGCGTCCCTCTGCACGCAGGCTTGCGATCAAGTCCTGTGCAGAGCCCTCATCCGATCCGTTCAGACGGCGGTAAGCCTCCTCCTGGTAATACCGGGCGACCTCCAGGCCGAGATGACGGGAACCGGAGTGGATCACCAGGTAATGCGTCCCGTCCTCGCCGCGGTCAACCTCAATGAAATGATTGCCGCCGCCGAGGGTGCCGATGCTTGCAACTGCGTACAGCGCATGGATCTGCTTGTAGCAGTACAGCTCTGTCAGGTCGATCTGATCGGCATAGCGGTGCGCATTTTTCCGCACCTCACAGCCGGAAGGCACCTCGGCGCGGATCAGCTTGTCGAGCTTCTGCGGTTCAATGTGCGTTTCCTTGAGCACGGTGGTTTCCATTCCGCAGCCAATGTCCACTCCGACCAGATTCGGAACGAGCTTATCGGTGACAGTCATAGTGGTGCCGATGGTACAGCCGGCACCGGCATGTACATCGGGCATAATGCGGATCTGAGAGCCCTGCACGAAAGGCTGGCAGCAGAGCTCGGTGATCTGCTTCACGGATGCTTCATCCGTGACATCGGTAAAAACCTTGGCGCTTGCATAGGCGCCCTTGATCTCAAACATGGTATACTCCTGTTCTGCCGTGCCGGAGCAAGGAAATGCAGGACATAAAAAAGATGCTTCTGTTTGCACAGAAGCATCCGCATATCCTGTATCAGGGCAGACGAATTCCGGTCAGGACAGACCGTTCTCTGCTGCTCCTCCGGCGTGCCGGCGGGTGATAGATTGATACGCTGCAGCTTGTGCAGTAATGATTTGTTCGGTTCTGAGGGAATTGATTATAGTACTGTAGACTTTGATCATGACCGTCACGCTCCTTTCTAATCAGTTTTGAGTGGGTTCTGCATATCCGTCACATGAGAACGGGTTCATTATACCACAGTTTTTCCGGCTTGTCAATAGGGAAAGTTCAATTTTTTGTGAATCAGGTTCCCTTTCTGTCGATCCGCACCGAGCGGAGCGTCGTCAGGAATTCCTCACGGTGGCTCTCAAATGTATCCACCTCGGACTTGCAGGTAACGGTGAATACACTCGCGCCGTCGCTGATGAAGCCAACAATGGCATGCAGCGTAGGGCCGTCACCCTCCTCACCAAGGGAATAAATGAATTCGAGCGTCTGAACCGTATGGGAATTGCCCTGGATAACCGCATCGTCGATCGTCTCTTCGGATGTCGCGAGCTTCTGGTATTCCACCAGAGCGCTGATCGCATACGCATACAGATCATTGCAGGGGTTCGGATCCTCCATGAAAATGATGCTTGCGTCATCACAGACATAGAACTTATCGATCTGCTCCGAAGAAGTCTCTGTGAAGGTCTGCGGAATATCCGCAAACAATGCCGGCAGCGGGAGCTGGTTATAGACAGCGATCTCCGGTTCGCTCTCTTCCTGCGGGAAACCGGGAATCTGCACACTGCACCCCGTCAGCAGCAATGCTGCTGCGGTCAGAAATGCAGCCCATTTTGCTTTCATTGACAGTCTTCCTTTCCTGTTTGGGATGCACCGGGATCCGGATCATCCGTCCCCGGAACAGACGCACCTGCGTCTGCATGGGGAGAATGCGTGACCAGACCTGTAAGCCGGGTTCTGTCGTGCGCGATCATTTATCTAGGCGATGCGTCGCCGCACCGCTCAAGCCGCCATTAGTCAGTCGTCCGCCGAGCAAGCGTTGACAACCGACGACATTTAAGGCGTTGCACCGGATAGGGTTTACACGGCAGTGCAGTCTCCTGCACTCCGGTGAGCTCTTACCTCACCATTCCACCATCGCCGGATCACTCCGGCAGTCTCTTCTCTGTTGCACTGGCCCTAGGGTCACCCCCGGCTGCCGTTAGCAGCTATCCTGCTCTGTGATGCCCGGACTTTCCTCGTGAACTAAATCGTTCCCGCGATCGCACAGTCTGCTCACGGATTCTATTATACATGATTTTTCAGGCTTTGTCAAGCACAAGGGGAAACATACTGCGGATCCGCCTACGCCACGATAAAAAAAGATGTGCCCGGTGTAGGGACACATCTTCTTTGTGCTGTGGATCTGCGCTGTGTTACATTATTGGACGCTGCACTCTGGAGCAGGATGTTGCCGATGATGCCGAGTGCCCACATTGCGCCGCCGACGATCAGATAGATCTTGCCGGAATGCTTCTTGCCCTTGGACATATTCACACCGCCGATGATAACACCGACGATCGGGATCAGGACAGCAAGAATAACAATGCCGACGCTTACCTTGTCCTCGACAGGCTGCTCGCCCTGCGGCATATACTGGTTCTGGCCGTACTGTACCTCCGGCTGGGTCGGCTGGGGTGCCTGTACCTGTGCCGCATCGCTTACATTCGTGCCGCAGTAGGGGCACTGACCGTAGCTGGCATCAATATCTGCTCCGCAATTCTTACAAATCATGTTCATTTCCTCCTTGGGATCCGTTCGGATCCATACAAATTCCCGTATTCAGGATCAACTGCGGATTCATCACGAATCCATCACAATTATAACACATAAACACCGGATTGTAAAGAGGTTTTCAGAAAAAATCCGGTTTTTATTCATAAACCGACGCATTCCCGTTTTAGAATATAGTGATTTTTTACAAAAAGCTATTGCTTTTTGGCAGGAAATATGGTATAATCAAAGTAGAAAGGAGTTTATGCTTATGAAATCTATACGGCTCATCGCCGTTCAAAAGGGAGGAAACCTGTATGAAAATTGAATTTATCGGCGCAGCGCACGAAGTCACCGGAAGCTGCACATATCTGGAAATCGGTTCCAAAAAGATCCTTGTGGATTTCGGCATGGAACAGGGACGCGATGTCTACGTCAATGAAAAGATCCCCTGTGCGCCGGGCGCCGTGGATTATGTTCTGCTGACACATGCCCATATCGACCATTCCGGTCTGCTGCCGCTGCTGTACGCGGGCGGTTTTTCCGGCGAGATCCACACCACCGAGGGAACTGCTTCTCTGTGCAGCATCATGCTGCGTGACAGTGCGCACATCCAGGAATTTGAAGCACAGTGGCGCACCCGCAAGGCACTGCGCAAGGGCGAGGAGCCGTATGTGCCGCTGTATACCATGAACGACGCGCTTGCTGCTATTGAGCTGCTGCGTCCGCACCGGTATGAAGAGAAATTCACACTCTGTGAGGGTGTGGAGGTGCGTTTCATTGATGCAGGTCATCTGCTCGGCTCATCGAGCATCGAGATCTGGGCGACGGAGGGCGAGGAAACCCGGAAGCTCCTGTTCTCCGGCGATATCGGCAATCTCAACCAACCCCTGATCCGCGATCCGCAGTACATTGACGAGGCAGATTACGTCGTCATGGAATCGACCTACGGCAACCGGAAGCATGAACGCCCGAAGAATTATGCGGCGGCACTGGCGCAGGTATTACAGACGACATTTGACCGCGGCGGCAGTGTCATCATCCCTTCCTTTGCGGTGGGACGTTCCCAGGAGCTGCTCTATTTTCTGCGGCAGATCAAGGAGCAGGGACTGGTCAAGGATCATGACGGATTCCCGGTATTCATGGACAGTCCGCTGGCCATTGAAGCGACCAATATCTTCATGGCCAATCACAATTCCTGCTATGACGAGGAAGCCAGGGCGCTGGTCGATGCCGGAATCAATCCGCTCACCTTCCCGGATCTGAAGATCGTGACCACCCCGGAGGAATCGCGTGCGATCAACTTTGACAAGGGATGCAAGGTCATTATCTCGGCTTCCGGCATGTGCGAAGCCGGCCGCATCAAGCATCACCTCAAGCACAATCTCTGGCAGCCGCAGAATACGATCCTGTTCGTCGGCTACCAGGCCTACGGGACACTCGGACGCTCCCTGATCGAAGGGGCAACCTCGGTAAAGCTCTTCGGGGAGCCGGTGCAGGTCGCCGCACAGATCAAGCAGCTTCCCGGCATTTCCGGCCATGCGGATGTGGACGGCCTGACCGAATGGATCTCGCATGTCAAGAATGTCAAGCGGGTATTCGTGATTCACGGCGAAAGCGAGGTCGCAGATCAGTTCGTCGATCATCTGCGCAATGACCTGGGACTGCGGGCATATGCGCCGTACAGCGGCACGGAATTCGATCCCATCGCTGATGAGATCACGGTGGAGGCTGTCCCCCGTCCGATCGAGCGCAAATCCGGTGCAGCACGCGCCAATTCGGTATACCAGCGGCTGCTTGCTGCGCTTGACCGCCTGACGGAGGTGATCCGTCACAGTGAAGGCCGCACCAACAAGGATCTGGCACGGCTGACCGACAAAATCACAGAAATCACCAATAAATTTGAGAAATAACAGCAAACCCCTCTCCATTCCCGGAGAGGGGTTCATTCTGATGCTATGCGATCAGTCAAGGAAATCCTTGACCTTCTTGCTGCGGCTCGGATGACGCAGCTTGCGAAGTGCCTTAGCTTCGATCTGGCGGATGCGCTCACGGGTGACATTGAACTGGGCGCCGACCTCTTCAAGCGTGCGGGCTCTGCCGTCGATCAGGCCGAAGCGCAGACGCAGGACATTGGCCTCACGGTCTGTCAGCGTGGACAGCACCTCCTCAAGCTGCTCCTTGAGCAGCGTGTGGGAAGCGGCATCGGCCGGTGCGGGGGCATCATCATCCGGAATGAAGTCGCCGAGGTGAGAATCCTCCTCCTCACCGATCGGCGTTTCGAGCGAAACCGGATCCTGTGCGATGCGCATGATCTCACGCACACGCTCTACCGG
>CACZPI010000023.1 GCA_902783005.1 uncultured Ruminococcus sp.
ATGCACCTGATCCGGGAACACGGATGCCAAAAGCTCTGGTGCATCGCAGGATTCCCGGAGGATGCGCCTTCCCTCGAACGGCTGCGGGGCTTCACGGATGCCATGCAGGAGGCGGGGCTTCCTGTCGGCGCGGATGCGATCCATTTCGGGCATTACTGGCGCGACATTCCCGAACAGCTTGCCCGCGGGATCGCTGCGGGAGAATACGAAATTCCGGACGGCGTGGTGTGCCTGAGCGATGCCATGGCGATCTATTTCGGTGATGCGCTGCGCAAAAGCGGCATTGCCGTGCCGGAGCAGGTCAAGGTCACGGGCTATGACGGCATGTGGTATTCCGCCATGCACGATCCGATCACAACGACCGTCTGCGGGCGTGAGCTGCAGCTTGGAGAAACGGCTGTATGCAGGCTCTTTGAAATGATCTCCGGAGAGCCGGTGCAGCCCATCGGCAGCCGGCAGACCATCCGCTTCGGGACAAGCTGCGGGTGCAGCTTTGAAAAAACCGGCGCACAGGCCTTTCTGCTCGGCAGCCTGCAAAAGCAGGTGGCAAAGCAGCTCTTCCGCGGCTTTGAAAAGCGCAGCTACCTCTCGAATGACTTCATCAGCCGCATGGCCGATGCGGAATCGCTTGCGGAGCTGACACAGGCCATAGACGGCAGCAGCTACCTGCTGCACGGCTGGAAGCATCTCGGCATTGCGCTGTGCGAGGACTGGTGTCCGGATTTTGAAAATCCGTATGCCATCCGGCAGCAGGGCTTTTCGGATGTGATGCAGTGCATTCTGTCCCGATCCGCAGAGGGAGTGCATTCTCCGGAATGCCGCTTTGAAACGCCGGCGCTGTTCCCGGAGACACCGCATGCACCGATGCTCTGGATGCTGACCTCGCTGCACTGCAAGGGACAGATCTTCGGCTACTGCGTGCAGGGCTTTGACGATCCGGATGCACCGGAGCTTGACGATTACTTTGTCAACTGGACGGATGCGGTCTCCACAGCGCTCCATTCGCTGCAAAAGCGCCTGTATATCCGCTATCTCCACGAACAGATGGAAGCATTTTCCACGGTCGATGCAGTCACGGAGCTGCCGAACAAACGCGGCTTCACCGAACAGCTCCCCGATCTCCTGCATCGTCTGCGGAAGGCCGGAACGCCCTATTCCGTGCTGCTGCTCTCATGGATGGAGGAGGATGCGACCGCTGTCTACAATATGGCGGTGCTGACCGGAAACATCCTGAAGCGGCAGCATTTTCCCCTCTGTGCAAGGCTCGGGGAGCAGGTATTCGCCGTGCTGCTGACCGGCGACGGGCAGGCAGAATCATGCATGGACACGCTGCGCAGCGGTCTTGCAGAGGCGCTCGGCAATCCCGCCCTGCTGCCAGATCTCATCAGTGCGGAAATGGCACTGCCGGGGAAAAAGCCCGCAGAAATTGAAAAGGCAGTCGAACAGCTCTGCGCCGATTTCCTGCAAAAGCGCGAGGCAGAAATTTCGCATACCGCCGCCTACCGTGAGCAGCTCTATCAGCTCCGGCGGGATCTGAGCGTCCATCCCGAGCAGGAATGGAGCATTACAGAGATCTCCCGCACGCTCGGCATCAGCCGCTCCCATCTGCAAAGGCTCTACAAGCAGCAATTCGCAGCAAGCATCAAGGACGATCTGATCGGATTCCGAATGAGCCGTGCCATGCAGCTTCTTGCGCACACCGATCTGCGTGTGCAGGAGATCGCAGAGCAATGCGGCTACCACAATGAGAACCATTTCATGCGCCAGTTCAAGGACAAAAACGGCATGACCGCCTTGCAGTACCGCAGAGAATACAAGTAAAAAAACCGCACCGGAATCCGGTGCGGTTTCGCTGTTACTGATTCCAGGGAAGCTCGTCAAGGGTGATGACATGCTCGCTGTTATAGGTCTTGTTCATAATGCTGCGCTCGGTGTATGCTTCCGAATACTGCCCGTTCTGCTCCACGAATCCGCCGCACCATGTCCCGAACCACATCCAGCGGGAATTTGCCGCAACCACATTGTCAATGTCAAAGACAGTGCCGTTTTCCGTCAGGGCAATGATCTTGTTGGTGCCGGAATATTCAAGCAGCTCCGAGAATTTCGCATTCTGCGCCCCATAGCTGTGCTCTCCTGCATAAATGTCCTCACCGATGATGTCCACATAGGCATCCCCCGGATACCAGTCGGCTGCCTGTCCGTTCCAAACCCAGATCAGATTCGTGCAGCCGTAGACATTCGTGAGCTGATCGTAGAGGTAATACCACAGCTTCTTGTACGCATCGGCACCCTTGGCGCCCCACCAGAACCAGCCGCCGGATGCCTCATGGAGAGGCCGCCAGAGAACCGGAACACCGGCATCACGCAGGATATTGAGCTGCTTTGCGATCTCGGCAATATCGGCATCGATCAGCGCCTTGCCCTCCGGATCGCGGCCGTCCATGACCGCCGCAATGTCAAAATCGGTATTCGAGGTATTGAACCCGCCCCACCAGCGCGGATTGCCCTCCGGTGTATCACCCGGCTTCATGTATTTGTCCGGGGCATTCCAGTGCCAGCAGAAGGTCACAATGCCGCCGTTCCGGTGGAAATCCAGCGCGGTATCCACTGCATTGGATCTGGCTCCCCTTGCCACACGCGACGGGCAGTAATCCATCATATCCAGGCCGCAGATGGCAGGGTATTTCCCGGTTGCTTCATAGATCGCCTTGAATTCCGGCCCGTTCAGGCCGTCATTGCAGACCTGGCCGGAGAGGGTGTATGTGCCGTAGCTCTCGCAGAGATACCGGAACAGTGCCTTGGTATTGGCATCGGCATTCGGATTGATAAGCTCCGGCGAAACCTCGTAGACCTTGGAGGAAATGGCTTCATCCTCGGTGACTGTCAGCTTATCGAGCAGGATCCAGCCCCAGGATTTCCGGATCGAGACTGTGTGTCTGCCTGCGGTCAGCATGACACGGCGCAATGCCGCATCGGTATAGGCATCGCCCTTGCTGTCAAATCCGCCGGCGGTATCACCGTCCACAAGCACCTCATTATACTTGTCGCCGCCAAGTCCCCTGGCCGTCAGGGTCAGGCAGTAGCTTCCGGCTGCGGGCACCTCAATGGTGAAGGTCACATTGTCATTGTCCTCCGCGAAATTGCCGACAGCCCTGCCGCCGGATGCCCCGGCATCATTCTGAATGCTGCTTGCGCCGGAGAGGGCTGCATCCTCCGCTTCATAGACAGCATAGAATTCCTGCTGCGGCTGCTGAGAGGTTGTCAGCAGATGCTTCATGGCGGCAAGGTCGAAAATATCCAGCCTGCCGTCCTCATTCAGATCCCCCGCCTGCCAGTCGGCAAGCGTCACGGATGCATCCGTAAGGAGCCATTTTTGCAGCGTCACCACATCGAGCACATTGCATGCGCCGTCTGCATTCACATCGCCCCTGACAGATGCGGGCGCAGCCGGTGCATTCCCGTAATGGTACACATCCGGCAGCTCATCGAGGGTGAGAAGATACTCGCTGTTGTAGACATGATTGAGATACGATGCCGTATTGATCTCATTGCTGTCCACAAATGAAGTATGCCAGGTCATGAACCAGAGCCAGCCGGAATGATCCGCAGCCAGCTTGTCCGGATCCGGGATCGGGCCGTTTTCATGCAGGCAGACAGGCTTGTCTGCCACACGCGCAGTCTTCTGGTACATGGACAGGAGCGAATCGGTGTGGTTCACATAGGTATCCGCACCGATGATGTCCACATACGGATCGCCCGGGTACCATCCGTCATTCACATCGCCGCAGTAGCCCAGATTCCAGATCAGATTGTCCAGTCCCCAGTCCTTGGTATAGCGGTCATACATGATACGCCAGAGCTTCTTGAAATTCTCTGCGCCGCCCTTGCCCCACCAGAACCACTTGCCGTCGAATTCGTGGAAGGGTCTCCAGATGACCGGAACCCCGGCCTCCTGCAATTCCTTGAGTGCCTTGGCGCCCTTGTCCATGCCGGCAATGAGGGCATTGTATTCGTTCGTGCCCGGTGTGAGCGCCTTGTCCCAGTCGAGGTTGGTATTCATGGATTCGGTATGGCTGCCGGAGAAATCGCTGCCGCAGTGCCAGCAGATGGTCACGATGCCGCCCTTGGCATACCAGGCCTTGGCACGGCGGTTGCAGCCGGCAAAATCATCCCCCATGTAATCCAGTCCGCGCAGCGCGGGGTATTTTCCACTGGCATTGTGAATGATGTTGAATTCATAATCCTCGCTGCCCATCCAGGTCGATTCCTGCTGTCCGGAAATGACATGGTTTCCGTAGGTGTCGCACAGGAATCTGTAAAGGGACTGCGTTTCGGCAGTCGCTGCCGGATTGGAAAGCGCCGCATCGGCGGCAGATGCCGTAACGGTGTCCGTCAATCCTGCATATTGTCCCGCCAGCGGTACAGCGGTCATAACAGCAGCCAGCAGGAACGGTATCAGCTTTTTCATGGATAATCCCCCTTTTTCTGAAATCGGTTTCGGTACTTTCATTATAATATAAGAGGCATTTCCTTGAAAATGACATTTTGCGCCAAAAAGAATCCCTTTTGCATCTTTTTGCATCCGTCAGGCATAATCCTGCTTCAGTTGTCTGAGAAACAGCTCCGCAATGGGAGAGAATACCTGGTATTTCTTCCAGATCATGTACATTTTCGTTTCCAGCGCCGGCGTGATCGGACGGAATACCAGTCCGCTGCCGGGACTCGTGTCGATCAGATGCGCAAAGGTGAGCAGATACCCCAGTCCCTCCCGGACAAAGACCGAGCCGTTATAGGCCAGATTGAATGTCCCGGCAAACTGCAGCTTGTCCAGATCCTGCCCGCACCAGCGCGGGAAATCATTGACAATGGACTGCTCCGAGCAGAACAGCGGCAGCCCGTACAGATCCGCAAGGCAGATGCTCTCCTTGGCAGCGAGCGGGCTGTCCGCACGCATGACCACGCCCCACTGATCGGATTCGGGCACAGTCAGATAATTGTATTTGGACAGATTCGGCGGCTCTACGATCAGCGCCAGATCGAGCAGCCCGCGGTCAAGGCGCTCTGTGACCGGATCGGTGTCCCCGCTGAAAATATGAAAGACAAAATGCGGATACTGCTCCTTGAATACCCGGATGCTTCTGGCCAGATACCGGATCAGATGGCTCTCCGCGCATCCGATGCGGATCTCGCCGCCGGTGATGCTGTCAAGCTGGCTGAATTCCTCCGCGGTCTTGTCCACCATCGCCACAATATCCTCCGCACGCTTGCGCAGGAGCATTCCCTCGTCATTCAGATGCATGCTCTTGTTCGTGCGGATAAAGAGCGGATGTCCCAGCTCCTCCTCCAGCTTGCGGATCTCCTTTGAGAGCGAGGGCTGGGAAATATGCAGCCGTTCGGCCGCCCTTGTCATGTTCTCCTCTCTTGCGATCGCCAGAAAATAGCGTAAAACCCGAATTTCCATAGTCCACCTCCGGTTTGACTGGCTGCTGCATCATTCTTTGTTTCTATTATACCGGATCCTGTCATTCCTGTCAAGAATCGCAAGCGATGAAAAATAGATATTTTACATTCCGGCATTCCTGTGGTATACTGGAATTACAGAAGTATCCGCAGCAGCCCGGCTGCCCGGATGATTTCTTCTGCACATAAAAGAAAAACGGAGGTATCTGCTATGAAAGACGAAATGCTGACGCTCACACAGGAATGGGACAAGACCTTCCCGCAGTCCGATCAAACAGAGCATCAGAAGGTCATCTTCCACAACCGCTACGGCATCACCCTCGCAGCGGATCTGTACATCCCGAAGCAGGCATCCGGAAAGCTCGCCGCCATTGCTGTCTGCGGCCCGTTCGGCGCCGTCAAGGAGCAGTGCAGCGGCCTGTATGCACAGACCTTGGCAGAACGCGGCTTTCTCACGATGGCATTTGATCCCTCCTTTACCGGAGAGAGCGGCGGCATGCCCCGCTACATGGCATCCCCGGACATCAATACCGAGGATTTCATGGCAGCCGTGGATTTCCTCTCCCTGCATGAGCTGGCTGACCCGGAACGCATCGGCATTCTCGGCATCTGCGGCTGGGGCGGCATGGCGATCAATACCGCTGCACTCGATACCCGCATCAAGGCCACCGTCGCATCGACCATGTACGATATGGCTCGCGTCAATGCTAATGGCTACTTCGACTCCGAGGACAGCGAGGAGCAGCGCTATGCAAAGAAGCAGGCGCTCAATGCCCAGCGCCTCAGGGATTATGCGGCCGGCACATACACCCTCGGCGGCGGCGTGATCGACCCTGTGCCGGAGGATGCACCCTTCTTCGTCAAGGATTACCACAGCTACTACAAGACCGAAAGAGGCTATCATCCGCGTTCCCTGAATTCCAACGGCGGCTGGAATGTGACCGGCTGCATGTCCTTCATGAACCAGCCGATCAACACCTACAGCAATGAGATCCGCAGCGCGGTGCTGCTCATTCACGGCGAAAAGGCGCATTCGTGCTACTTCTCGAAGGATGCCTACGCGGCCATGACCCGCGACAGCAAATACGCCGGCAACAAGGAGCTGCTGCTCATTCCGGATGCGGTTCACACCGATCTGTATGACGGCGGCGGCAAGGATGCGATCCCGTTTGACAAGCTCGCCGCATTCTACACGGAGTATCTCCGGTAAGACAGACAAAGCTCCCGGATCCCCACTGCGGGATCCGGGAGCTTTTCTGCATATTCAGTTCAGCCTTCCGTAATCAGCATCCGAAACCGGCTCGCACCATTCCGTGCTGCCGTCCTCGCCGGGGATCTCGGCTGCCAGATGCGAGAACCAGCTGTCCGGTGCCGCGCCGTGCCAGTGCTTGACCTCCGCCGGAATATTGATGACCGTTCCGGGTGTCATTTCCACGGCATCCTTGCCCCATTCCTGATAGTAGCCTCTGCCGCCGACGCAAATGAGCATCTGACCGCCGCCGCTCTTTGCATGATGGATATGCCAGTTGTTGCGGCATCCCGGCTCAAAGGTCACATTGAACAGCGGGATCTGTTCGGTCGATACGGGCGCAAGGTAGCTCTGCCCCACAAAATAGGCGCCATACGGATTCGGCTCGCCGATCGGGAAAAAGAGCGTGTTCTGGTATCTGTCCTTCTCGGTCAGGGCAGGCTCCTCTTCCTTCCAGATCTCTCCCGCAAGCCGGAATACCGCCCAGCCCTTCGGCCAGCCGACATACATTGTCGCATGGGTGATGATCGCGGCGATCTCCTCCCGGGTCACCCCGTGTGCCTTGGCATTCTGCAGATGATAGGCCAGCGAGCTGTCGGTCATGCCCGACGCCATCAGCGATACCACCGTGATGATGCACTTGGTTTTGACGTCGATCGCCGGGGCATTCCACACCTCTCCGAACAGCACATCGTCATTGAGATGCGCAAACATCGGCGCAAATGCACCAAGCTGATCCCTTCCGGCTGTCTGTACGATTTTTTCGCTCATATCCTTTGCTCCTCTCACTGAAATGGATGTCATTCTGACATCGTGTCAATTATAGTATACCACCATTCTGACGCAGTGTCAATACTATTTTCCGGATTTTGGCAGAACAGACGAGAAGTCAAAGGCTGAAATGGTGCTTTTGCATAAAGCGGGCTTATCTGGTGATGACGCGCTCGAGCACCACGCCGGATTTGTCGAGCTTTTCCGTGCCGTCCAGATAATCCCAGACCTCCAGTGCCGGATTGGTGGCATCTGCCGGGAGCTCGGCCGTGATCGTCAGCAATCCCTGTGCATCCGTCTCGAAGGTGCCAAGGGAATTCACAATGGATTTGCCGTCCTTGCCCGTCTCCTCATTGGGATAATACGGATCCCAGTACATCCATGCCAGATTCAGGCTCGTACCCGGCTTCGCACGGACGATGCAGGTCACGGTGCGCCCGCCAAGGCCGTTGCAGATGCGCCATTTTGCGGTCTTTTCTTCCTTGAAGCTGACCTCGATCACCGCCTGCGTGGGACTGTTTTGCAGCAGTGCCCGTCTGAGGAGCGCCATGTCAAATACGTCAAGGATCCCGTCGCCGTTCAGGTCGGCATTCAACGCGGAAACATGCTTCGGATCCTGACAGTGCAGCCAGGACTGGAGCGCCGCGGCATCATCGGCAGAAAGCTGCCCGTCCTCATTGGCATCGCCCGGCAGCGTATACCCCAGCACATCCATGATGCGGTTGCCGTTGGCACCGATGGCGCATTCCGGGGGATCACAGGTATTGCGGAACACCTGTGCAGAGCATTTCCAGCCCGCCACGGAATTGACGCCGGCATCATCGAGATACAGCGTATTGTCATAAATTTTCGCATTCTGCCCCCACTCCGGGGTCGGGCAGTAGAGATCAAAGCCGTAGAGCTGCTTTTCATTGCCGTTGCGGTAGCCGGTATTGTTCCGGACGATCACATCATTGCCCTTGATCTCGATGAAGCTGTTCGCGCCGTTCTCGCCGGCAATGCAGGAGCCGTCAAAGATGCAGTCCTCGACCAGCGTGCCGTAGGTGAATTCCTTGATGTCCACGCATTCTGCCGCAACGCGGGAAATATTGCATCTGCGCACGGTATTGTAATGGCATTCAAACCCGTAGCCCTCCGTGCCGATGGCGGATCCGATGTAGATGCCCTCGCCGTATTTGGGTGTGACCGTGCCGGTGTCATGAACATTACAGTTCTCGATCAGGCAGTAGGCGCTGTCGTCGCGCAGGTGGATCCCCTCGGAGCCGATCCGGAATACCTCGCATCCGGAAATGATGCTGTGGCTGGACTGATCCAGGACAATGCCCTTCCCGGCGATGCCGACCCGCAGATCCTCAATGCGCCAGTAATCGCCCATGATGTGGAGGGCGACCTTGTTGGATTCATCCACACCGCAGATCGTTGCGGGATGTGCGGGATCCTCGCTGCGGATGGTGATGGGATGCTCTGCCGTGCCCGTGGCCTCCCCGAAGAATGCCGCCCATTTGCCGAGCCATTTGTCATTCTCATAGGTGCCCTCCCGCAGAATGATCTCGTCGCCCGCCTTCGCATCTGCCAGTGCGTCGATCAATCCCTGCGTATCGGTCACAAGCACCTGCCGCGTTCCGTCTGCCTGTACTGCCCCCGGCATGCAAAGCATGGCCGCGGTGAGAATCGCAGGAATGAGTATGCTTCGTTTCATAGAGATACCCCCTTCGGTTTTTTCCGATATCTTTATTATACCACATCTGCCGCGTACCTGCAACGGTCTGCGCAAGGTTTTTCCGTGCGCGGCATTCAGAACAGTGTCATCTGCTCGTAGCGCTCCGGCAGCTCACGCAGCCAGGCAAAGATCTGCTCATTGTCATGCAAAATGCCGTGCTGTTCGCATGTGGCATGGAAGAGCGCCATGAGCTCTGCATTCCGGGGGCTTTCGAGCACATACGCATTGCCGAATTCCCTCCGGTACCGCTCCCGCAGTCCGGGGAAATGCCGGTCAAGCGCCGCGTAATAGTATTCCCGGTTCCCCTCGCGCAGCGTCATGCCCATGCCGAAGCAGATGATCCCCTTCACGCCGGCACGGATGCAGTAGTCGAGAATGCCCGTCAGATTCTCCCGCGTATCGTTGAGATACGGCAGGATCGGCGTGAGCCAGACCACCGTCGGGATGCCCCGGTCGCGCAGCGCACAGAGGACTTCAAAGCGTCTGCGGGTCGTGCAGACATGCGGCTCCACGATCCGGCACAATGCTTCCTCATAGGTGGTCAGCGTCATCTGAACCACAGCTTTCCCCTTCTCCCGGATGCTTTGCAGCAAGTCAAGATCCCGCAGGACAAGGTCGGATTTGGTAATGACCGCTGCTCCGAATTCATAGCGGTCGATCAGCTCCAGACAGCGCCTTGTCAGGCAAAGCTCCCTTTCTGCCGGCAGATAGGGGTCGCTCATGGAGCCGGTTCCGATCATGCAGCGCCGCCGCCGTGAGCGCAATGCCGCTTCGAGCAGCTCCGGGGCATTCTGTTTGACCTCGATGTCCTCAAATGCATGGGTGAACCCGTAGCATCGGCTCCGGCTGTCACAGTAGATGCACCCGTGCGTGCAGCCGCGGCAGAGATTCATGCCGTCCTGTGCGGAGAGAATGGTTCGGGCATTGACAAAATGCATCTTCAGCGCTCCTTGGTCATCAGGAAATACGGCGACGTTCCGAAGCCGTATTTCTTATAGCAGCGCACGGCGGATGCATTCTCCGGCTCGACCTCGAGCTTGAAGCGGACGGCATCCGGATAATACGCCTCGATGAAGGCAAACAGCTCCCCGGCAATGCCGCTGCGGCGGTATTCCGGCTGCAAATACAGATCCTCCAGCCAGATGCAGATGCCGCCGTATTCCGTCGTATAGCTGACCGCCGTCATAGCATAGCCGACGATCTGCCCGCGCTTTTCGATCACAAAGCCCTCCAGAAACGGCAGATCGCTCAGGCAGTCATCAATGTCCTTTTCCAGAACGGCATCCGGCGCCGTATGATCCACGGCAGGGGAATCGTAAAACACACGCATCATCCGCAGGATCGCAGGCTTGTCCGCGGTCTGCATGGTACGGATGGTCATTTCTCGGTTCATAGCAGTCTCCTTTAATCCGGTGATTCGGATTCTCCGAAGAGATTCCGGCAGGTACCATTATTATACCACAGATCCCCGCCGGTTGCAAGCCGGAAGTCCTGCTGCCGAAAAGGATCCGCTTTGCACCGGACGGCACAAAGCGGATGGTATGGGGATTATGAAGAAGCAATCAGAAGCCGCTTGAGCAGCGCCAGATCAAAGACGTCGATCATGCCGTCTTCATGCAGATCGCCTGCCTCCGGATCGGTCAGCGTTCCGGCATTCAGGAGGTATTTCTGCATCATGATGATGTCGCGCAGCCCGAATGCACCGTCGGCATCCACGTCGCCAATGACCTTCTGCGGTGCGGCGCCCTGCGGCTCGATCACATAAGAGATCTCATTGAGCGCATAGCTGCCGTCACGATTGGCGCGGAGTGTCACATTCGGAAGGGCATTCGTGCCGTTGTCGATGGTATAATTTCCGTCTGCCTGCCGTGTCATGGTGACCGGCGTGCGCTCACCGGAATGCACATCGGTCAAAGTATAGGCACCGTCCGGAACCGCCGGGCAGACCGGGGTGATTTTCCAGAGCTGGCAATTGCCGCCCCAGAATTCCCACTGGTTGATATTGCCGCCGTTGTCGCGGGAGAAATCAAACACATCCAGACCCGCCTTGTCTGCGGAGCATTTGGAAACGATCCCGTAATACTGCTCCTGCTTTATGAGCTTCCAGCGCTGATTGTCCGCGCCCGTCCAGGTCTGAAGCTCGACATTCTGTCCGTTCTCTGCGGAATTCTCCGCAACGGCAAGGCACTTGCCCTCATCGGCCATTGAAAGGATCCTGCAATACCCGTCCTCGCAGGCAACAATGCGCCATTCCTGCGCAGGGGTCTGGTGCTTTGCCCACTGCATCGCATTCGTGCCGGGGGCGGATGCATCCTCCTGCGTGCTCAGCAGCAGATTACTGTTTTGATTGGTGAGCGTGCAGGAAATGCCGCTGAACAGGTCGGTATCTCCGATGCGCAGGGAGGCGCCGGAGCCCTGTGCGGTATCCGGGGCATAGACGAGGGCGCTCTTGTCATTGAGCAGCTCCACGGTATCCGCCGCCGCATCGTAAGCGGATTTCTTGCTGCCCCAGATGCAGGTATTGTTGCCGGTCGCGGTGAATGTCAAGCGCACGGTCTGTGCTGCGGATTCATCCGCCTGCACCAGAAATGCGCCCTTGTAGACCGTGCCGCCGGCAGTGATGCTCATGTAAGGCGTGCCGTTCTGCATCGTCCAGGTACCCTGCAGATCACCGGAAATGCTGCCGTCTTCACGGAGGGTAATACTGCGGGGGCGCTCAACGTCCGCGCTTTTTTCATTCTCGAATTTCTGGTCAAGGGTGTGGATGATCAGCTCATAATCACCCGCCACTGCTGCAAGCGCATGTCCCTTTTCCGAGAGGGATTCGCCGGAGAATTCATACGGTGCAGCCGAGAACCAGCCGTCCTCATTCATGATAAGCTGATGGACGCGCACCTCATGAAAGCCGTAGGGATCATCGAATTTCGTGTGGTAGATCACATACAGCCTGCCGTCATCATCCATAAGAGCGCTGTTGTGTCCCTGTGCCTTGAACGGGCGGTCATTGCAGCTCCACTGGTAATTGCTCATGAGGCGCTCACCGATATTGCCGCGGATATTATCCCCGCCGCGCGGGTAGATCGCAGAATTGCCATTCTGATCGAGGTACGGCCCGTCCGGACGCTCGCTGCGGAAGATCCGCATATTGTAGCCGCCGTTGGAATTAAAGAAGCCGTAGGAAACGAACAGATAATAGTACCCCTTCTCTGCACCGGGGGCTTTCATGTATTCGATGTAGGGGCCTTCACCGGAAACAAAATTGCCGCCCGCTGCCTTTTTGCCCATGTAGGCATCGGAGACATTCGGAACAGTCTCGTATTTCACATTGTAATCGCGCAGGCCGGTCTTTTCGTCCAGCTCCAGCATGTAGATGCCGCCGAACCAGGAGCCGTAGACCATCCAGAGATTGCCGTCCTCATCATAGAACACCGCCGGATCAATGGCATTGGTGCCGTAGGAAGCATTCCAGGCGCCGTTGGATAAGTAGCGTCCGATATCGGGATTGCGCCCGAGCACCCGCGGAACATCGGTGTCATTGACATTATTGACCGAACCGTTCGTAAAGCCGGAATAGACGATCGTTCCCTGATAGGTGTACGGTCCGTCGATCTGATCGGCGGTGCAGAGGACGACCGAGGAATTCCACACCTGCCCGTTGACACTCAGGTACATGCAGTATTTGCCCATATCCGGATTCCAGATGATGTCCGGTGCCCACATGTTTCCGGCAAGATTATAGCCGGCAGTGGTGTTCGACCATTTTTCCGGGATCGCCAGATCGGTATAGATATTCCGGAAAAATGTCGTATTGGTCGAGCCGCGGTCGGAATTGGCGGCAGGCGTCCAGTTCATCAGGTCGCCCGAACGCGCCGCGCCGAGATGCGAACCGATGATGTAGTACCCGCCCTCCTGCAGCTTCACGACAGACGGGTCGTGAACAGAAGCTCTGCGGTATTCTGCGGATGCCGGAACGGTTTGCAGCAGACTGCCGCACAGCAGCAGGGCTGTCAGGGCTGCAATTGTCTTTTTCATCATAATTCCCCCTTGGAGTTTATTTTTTTCTGTTGCTCTTATTGTACCATCCGGGGTGCATCTGTGCAATGATATTTCGCACCAAAAAACTGATGTTTTGCACCATTTCCTGCGCAGATGCATCCATCCGGAGACAATTTGTTATTTCCGGCGTCCGGCCGAAAGGATTTCGCAATCATTTTGAAACGAAATCTTTGTTGCAATGTCCGGGCGGGCGTGCTATAATGGATACCGACAACAGGAAACACACAAGCCGGGATCAGACAAAAATGCATTTCTGATCGTATTTCAGGAGGTAACAGGTATGAAAAAGAATGTCATCGCAATTGCGCTGCTCGCTTCGATGCTCCTGCTGACTGCATGCGGAGGCGGAACGGAAACCGCGGGATCTGCGGAGAATCCTGCCGCAGAGACCACCGCCGCCGAGGAGACGGCACAGACCGATACGGAGACCACAGCGGAAACAGAAGCCGAAACCACGGAACATGACACGACAGAGGCCGAAGCCGAGACCGAAACCATGAACGATGTGGAAAACCCGTATATCGCAACCATTGCCGGCGACTGGTACATTGACGGGGATCCGCTGCAGGGCTCCCTGCACATCGAACCGGACGGCACCTTCAAGCAGTACCATGCAGGCGGCGTGATCGAAAACACAGGCAGCATCATCTATGAGACCGAGGAGGTCGAAGGTACCACGATCGGCTGGTTCCATTTGTATAACACTGACGGTGAATATGTGATGGGCTTTGTGGATGACGGCAGCGATTCCAAGACCGATCTGTATGTCGGCAACGGTGCCGATCCGCATTACATCAAATTCGGCGCAGGCGGCGCGGCCGATGACGGACGCGGGCCTGGTGAGGAATTCGTCGGCACATGGGGATGCGGCCGTGCGACGCTTGAGATCACACAGATGACCGATACCGAATTCCATGCGCTGGTATCCTGGTCGTCGAGTGCGGCTGCCCATGTGGAATGGGACTACCCGCTGACCTATGAGAATGGCAGGCTCGTCTGCGACGGCAAATGCACCAAGACCTATATTGAATACGCTTCCGCTGACGCCGATCCGGATGAAACGGTGGAGTACACCGACGGCAGCGCTGAATTCGTAATGCAGGGCGCCGGGATCGTCTGGAATGACCTGACCGAACACAGCGCGGATGACATGGTATTCGTCGGAGGCTGATCTCCCGCAATACTCTGAATGCAAAGCAGATACCGCCTTCCCCCAGCATGTGGGGAAGGCGGTATGAGCTTGTCAAAAAAGTCTGTTTTGGGGAGAGCGTACTGTGAGTTCGCCCCTCCCCCTGCCCCCTCCCCGCACGCGGGGAGGGGGTTTTAGGTGTGGGGGCTTCGCCCCCACACCCCCCTGAAAAAGTGTCA
>CACZPI010000024.1 GCA_902783005.1 uncultured Ruminococcus sp.
ATTTCCGGGATCACCAGACCGATTCGCTTCAAAGTCTTCACCTCCTGTATTTTCTTATTTCAGTATAACACAGGATGCCGCATTTGTCAAATGGCAGTACGGACAGAAAATGCCGATGCCGCCGGTTTTCTCTTGCAATCCCGGTGCGGGTATGGTATAATGAATCAGAATGTGATCCCATTGCGTGACACAAGTTCAGAGAGGAGCATCCCCATGACGATCCGTGAGACATTATTTACGATGCAGGATACGCAGTACCGCGATTTTCAGGTGAAGCTGATCCCGGACATTCCGCCGGAGCGCTGCATCGGCATCCGCACACCTGCCCTGCGAGGCTATGCAGGGCGGCTTCTGAAAAGCGGCGAAGCGGCTGCATTTCTGGAAGAGCTGCCGCACCGGTATTTCGATGAGAACCAGCTCCATGCATTTCTGATCTCGGAAATGAAGGATCCCGCGCAGGTGTTTGCAGCCCTTGAACGCTTCCTGCCGTATGTCGATAACTGGGCGACCTGTGACCAGCTCAGACCGAAGGCATTCCGCAGACCTCCGGAGGAACTGCCCGGGGCGATCCGCGGCTGGATGGCGTCGGCGCATACCTATACGATCCGCTTCGGCATCGGCATGCTGATGGTGCATTATCTTGACGCAAGGTTCCGGCCGGAATATCCGGAACAGGTCGCTGCAGTGCAGAGCGGGGAATACTATGTCAATATGATGCGTGCATGGTATTTTGCCACCGCCCTTGCCAAGCAGTATGATGCCGTCATCGGCCTGCTTGAGATGCAGCGGCTGGATGTGTGGACGCACAACAAAACGATCCAGAAGGCCAGAGAGAGCTTCCGCGTCAGTGAGGCACAGAAGGCCTATCTGAAAACGCTGAAACGATGACAGGGGGAATGGCAGATGGAACTGTTCCGTGAGGTGCTGAAAACACCCACAAGCCTGCTGGCATTCGGCATTCTGCTTTGGCGGCCTGCCTGTCGGATCGGTAACGACTGGCCGGACAGCGGGGCGTCAATCAGAAATATGTATTTTGTCCACCTTTTATGCAGATTGTTAGTTGACAAATTGTATATTATTTAATATAATTTACGAAAGAATATGTGATTCATTTACTGCGCTGCCGGTCGGACGGCAGGCAGAATATATGAACAGGGGGTATTTCCATGAAAAAACATCCGATTTTCCAGAGAATGACTGCCGTACTGGCGGCAGCAGCCATGCTGGGGGGCTATGGCAGCGGATTTCCGGGACTGGAGGTGCATGCTGCGGTGACAGAAACGCAGGATTTCCGGCTGACCGATGTGACGGTGACCGATGCCTACTGCACCAATGCGTTTGACAAGGAGATGGATTATCTGCTCTCCTTCGATACCGAAAAGCTCCTTGCCGGCTTCCGTGACAATGCGGGGCTCCCGACCAACGGCGCGACCCGTTACGGCGGCTGGGAGAATACCAACATCGGCGGTCACTGTATCGGCCATTATCTGACCGCGCTGGCACAGGCGTACCAGCATCCGGATCTGACGCCGGAGCAGAAGGATGCGCTGTACAGCCGCATGAAGAAGCTGATCGACGAAATGCAGATCTGTCAGCAGCATTCCCGCGGCAAGCAGGGATTTCTCTGGGCGGCGCCCGTTCCGTCTGACGGCAATGTGGAGCGCCAGTTCGACCGCGTGGAGCAGGGCAAGGCCAATATTTTCGATGATGCATGGGTGCCGTGGTACACGATGCACAAGCTGATCGCCGGCCTTGTGGATGTGTACAATGCCACCGGCTATGCACCGGCGAAAACCGTCGGCTCCGATCTGGGCGACTGGGTCTACAACCGATGCAGCAAATGGAGCCAGCAGACGCAGAATACGGTTCTTTCCATTGAATACGGCGGCATGAATGACTGCATGTATGATCTGTATGCCATCACCGGCAAGGATAATCATGCCGTTGCCGCACATTACTTTGACCAGACCGCTTTGCATGAGCTGGTGCTCAAGGGCGGCAAGGACGTTCTCAACAACCGCCATGCCAACACGACCATTCCGAAATTCCTCGGCGCCCTCAAGCGCTACATCGTCCTTGACGGCAAGACCGTGAACGGCGAGCGCGTCGATGCATCGCGGTACCTGCAATATGCCGAAGCCTTCTGGGATATGGTCACCACGCATCACACCTATATCACCGGCGGCAACAGTGAATGGGAGCATTTCGGCCAGGATGACGTTCTCGATGCCGAGCGCACCAACTGCAACTGCGAGACCTGCAATTCCTATAATATGCTCAAGCTCTCCCGGGAGCTGTTCAAGATCACCCATGACGTCAAGTACATGGATTACTACGAGACGACCTACTACAATTCCATTCTCTCCTCGCAGAATCCCGAAACCGGCATGACGACCTATTTCCAGCCGATGGCGACCGGCTTTTTCAAGGTATATTCCACCCGCTGGGATAAATTCTGGTGCTGCACCGGCAGCGGCATGGAGAGCTTCACGAAGCTCGGTGACACCATCTACATGCACGAGGGCAATACCCTCTATGTGAACTTCTACCAGAGCTCGAAGCTCGACTGGACGGATCAGAATGTCACGATCACGCAGGAAACCGACATTCCCTGGAATGATACCGCGGTATTCACCGTTGACGGTTCGGGTTCCCTGGATCTCCGCTTCCGGATCCCGGACTGGACGGCCGGCACCATGACTGCCGATGTCAACGGCGAGAAGTACAGCTACAAGACCATGGACGGCTATGCGCAGATCACCGGCGATTTCCGCAGCGGCGACAAGATCACGCTGCATATCCCCGCCGAGGTCAGAGCCTATGCGCTGCCGGATAATCCGAGTGTTTACGGCTTCAAGTACGGCCCCGTTGTCCTGAGCGCAGAGCTTGGCAAGGAGGATATGAAGACCGATTCCACCGGTATGTGGGTCACCATTCCGAAGGAAAAGAAGGTGGCCAGCGAGACCATTACGCTTGCCAAGGAAGGCCAGTCCCTGACCTCCTTCATGGCACAGATCAATGACCATCTCGTCCGTGAGCCCGGAACCACGCGCTTCACCCTGAATGATACCAATACCAAGCTCACCTTCTCCCCGCATTATCAGCAGTATGAACAGCGCTACGGCATTTACTGGAAGTTCGTCCCGAACGGCACCGTCATTGAAGAGCGCCTGCCGCGTGCAAAGACGGATGTGACCGATACCGTTCAGCCCGGCTACGGTCAGTATGAGAGCGACAACCTGCACAAGATGATCGAGGTCGGCTCGGTCGGCGTGACCAATGACAGCACCTACCGCTATGCCGACAAGGGCGGCTGGTTTACCTACCGCATGGCCGTGGATGAGGATGCACCGATGCTGGTGCTGCATGCAAAGCTCCGCAAGGCCGACAACGGCAAGACGCTGCGTGTCCGCGTAGGGGATGCGATCCTGTATGCGGGAACGCTTCAGTATGAAGGCGATGCAGATGTGTATGACCTGAAGCTCACCATTCCCGAGGATGTACGCGCACGCTGCATTTACGGCATCACGGCGGACGGCACCGATCACAAGGTGCTGGATGTGACCTTCTCCGCCGACGGCACCAATGAAGCATCCGCGAAGGTCTGCGATTTCCTCTATATGGAGGCTGTTACCCCGCTGTATACCTTTGACAGCAGCGTTGCCTATTTTGTAGACTGCGGCGACCACAATACCGATACCGTTTCCGGCCGCGACAAGCTGGGCATGTACAACAGCGTATCCGAGCAGCTCTACGGCCCGGATGAAGTGACCGGACGCATGTGGGGGCTGATCGACGATCCGACCGATCAGTACAAGGGCTCCGGCAAATCCCGCGGCATTTACACCGCCAATACCTGGCCGGATGAATACCACACCGCAGACGGCGCTGACAAGACCTCGAGCTGGCGCTATACCAAAAACCAGTATGAGAGCAATATCGCCCGTCATCTCGATTACGGCTTCTCTCTGCCGGACGGCACCTATTCTGTGGAGCTGGCATTTGCGGATCCGTGGGGATGCTCGAAGAATCCGGCTGCCTATGCAAATCTCGGCGAGGACACCGAATCCGTGATTGTAAAGAATGCCCCTGTGGACGGCACCGCGGTCAAGGGTGAGGTCACAGTCCGCGGCGGCAAGCTGACGATCAATGTCCGTTCCGAGGACAAGGCGATCAACCTCTGCTACATTCTCATCCGCCCGATCGCAGTAGAAGCTGCCTCCGTGACCGGCTGCAAGGGTGATGTGAACCTGGACGGTTCCGTTTCCGCGCTCGATGCGGTGCTGCTGCAGAAATATCTGCACGGACAGGAAAGCCTGACCGGTGAACAGTGCTATGCGGCGGATGTCATGAGCGATGCGACGCCGGATATTCTCGATCTGGCCGCACTCAAGCACAAGATCCTGAAAGGAAAATAAGCACAGCACTCCGAGCCCCTTCCCGCATGCCGGGAAGGGGCTGCATTTTTGCATTGAGTTTTGGTAAAATGATTGACAGATTTTACAAAATGTGATATACTTTTGGCAAGGCTGCCGGAAGCGGCGCCGGTATGAGAAACAGAAAAGTGTATCAGGAGGAATTGAAGATGAAGAAGCACATCACCGCCGCATTGACGGCACTGACCATGACAGCTTCCATGCTGTCTGCATTTCCGGTGCAGACAACCGCTGCCGAGGAATACCTCGTGCGTGACAAATGGGGCTACTGCACCACGGCGAATTATGCCGAATCGGAGCATTTCGTCATTTTCTACGGCAACAACGACACCACCGGCCAGGTCAATGATGCATTTCTGAAACGGAATCTGGAGAATTACGAAAAGCTCTGGCACTGCTACGGCGAATACCTCGGCATGGAGAATATGAATGTCGATATTTACGGCAAAAGCACCCAGAAATACAAGACCAATGTCTACCTGACCTATACCGGCCTTGACCAGTATGCCGAGGGATGGGCATTTATGAGCGCCGAGGACGGCTACGGCATTGAGATCATCAGCCCGAATGCGATGCTTGACGACCTGACCATTGCCCATGAATTCGGCCATGTCGTTACCATGCAGCAGAAGGCCTGGGTCGATCAGGATATTACCGGCGCCTGGTGGGAGCCGCTGGCCAACTGGTTCCGCGAAATGTATCTGAGCAGTGAATACTATACCGGCGATACCAGAACCGCATGGTTCGAGCCCTATACCCGCAACCTTTCCCTGACACTTCCGCACGGACGCAATTATTATGAAGTATGGCCGTTTCTGGTCTACCTCTCCTATAACCCCGACAATCTGCCCGGACTTGGGATCGACGCTGTCAAGCGCATCATCTCCGAGGCAAATCCCGGAGAATATCCCTTTGACACCATCACCCGCCTGTTCGGCACGGATGCACAGGTCGTATTCGGACATTATGCCAAGCGCATGGCGACCTTTGATTTCGGCGCCCGGGAGGCATACCAGGAGGAATGGCGAAAAAAGCTGGCAGCATCGCCGTTTTACTGGAATCTGTTCTACACCGTCCCTGAGGATCACGGCACCGGATGGCTGGATGTCCCGCAGGAAGAAGCACCGATGCAGGGCGGCCTGAATGTGATCCCGCTTGTCCTCTCCGGTGATACCGTCGGCGTCGATCTGCAGGGAAGCTCGGACGATCCGAATGCCGCATGGCAGGCATGCATTGTGACGGTCGATGCAGCAGGGCAGGAACATTATTCCGATCTGTTCGGTGCAGGGGAATCCATGACCGCTTCCGCTGCCGGGGCGGTGTCGGCCTATCTGACCGTAGCCGCCATGCCGAAGGATCTGAATGACGTCAATGCCTTCCACAAGGACAATGTATCCTCCTGCAAGGACGGTGTCGAGCGCCGCCGCTATCCGTATGCGATCCGGCTCACAGGCGCTTCGGTGCAGCAGTCCGGCGGCTATACGAAGGGCGCAGGCCATGTGCATCCGAACGGCGGCGGCTGGGTGGCTGATTCTGCGAGCGTGGCTGATTCCGTTTATGTCGGCCCAGATGCGATGGTGCTGGGAAATGCCGCCCTGACCGGGAATGTCCGTGTGGAGGATCATGCGGTGGTGACCGGTACGGTGACGGTGCAGGATCATGCGGTCATCTGCGGGCATGCCGTGGTAGACGGCGGCGGCTGGGTCTATGATAACGGATGGAAGATGGGCAGCGCTTCGGTCAGCGGCAATGCCGTGATCGGTGACAGCGCCGTTGTCACACAGGCATGCACCATTTCCGGCAATGCCAAAGTGCTGCAAAAGGCTTATCTTGCGGAATTCACAACACTCACAGACGATGCCGCGGCCAAGGGCATGACCTATGCCTATGGCAAGAGCGTGTATTCCGGCAGCGCGGTTCTGGACGGCGATTATTGCAATGAGCAGACCAGAGATGCCGGCGTGGGCTTCGGCTGGCTGGACGATTACGGATGGCATGAGAAACCGGCGGATTATGTCGCAGAATATACCTTTGATGACGAGACGGCATACTGGGTAAAGGATGCTGCCACCACGACCAACGCCAGACAATCCGGAGCTGTATGGACAGCCGAACGCACCTCGGCACAGGGCGTGCTGAATTTCGACGGGGAGGATGACTGCCTGATCCTGGATGAATCCCTCCTGCGCACGGATCGGCTGCAGATCAGTCTGGCAGCGCTCTGGAAGGGCGGCGCCTCGCAGCAGGAGTTGTTCCATTTCGGTGATGATACCGCCTACATGGCTTTGACGCCGTCCAATGCACAGGGGGTCGCAGAGCTGACATTGACAGACGGCACCGTGACCGAGACCCTTACCGCATCTGCCCCGCTGCCGAAGGGCGAATGGAGCAAGATCACCGTACAGATCCTGAACGGCTCCGGAATGCTGATGATCGACGGACAGACCGAGGGCAGCAAGGCACTGACGCTGACGCCGCTGGCTGTGCTGGGCGCTGCAAAGGATGACACCGCCGAGATCGGGCGCGGCTTCAAGGGAGCGCTGGATTACATCCGCCTGACGAATCAGGAGGCGGCAGAGCCGGCAATCACCTATTCCGGAAGTGAGGAGCCGGACGATACGCCCGCACGCATCCGGGGTGATGTGGATGCAAATGGTGTCTTTGAACTGCGGGATGTGATCCTGATGCAGAAATGGCTCACAGCAGATGCACAGACGGTTCTGGCCGACTGGGAGGCCGGTGATCTGTGCGGGGACGGAAAGCTGGATGTATTTGATCTGGCTGTCATGAAGCACGAGCTGATTCAGAAATGATCCTGGCCCCCTCCCCGCACAGGGAGGGGGCAAAGTGCAGATTGACAATCGGGCATTTCTGTGGTATGATTAAATTATCATCAACAGGAGGTCTGCATATGAAAACAGCAATTGTCTATTATTCCAAACACCATGGGAACACCAAGAAGCTCGTCGATGCCATTGCTGCGGCGCATGAGGTCACGGTGATCGACTGCATGAGCGGACAGACGGATCTGTCCGGATTTGACCGCATCGGCTTTGCATCCGGCGTTTATGCCGAGCATGTCGCCAAGCAGATCCAGAGCTATGCAAGAACGAATCTGCCGGAGGGCAAGGAGGTCTTCATCCTGGTCACCGCCGCCATGCCGATCGACCGGTATTTCTCCGATCTCCAGAAAATCGCCGAGGAAAAGAAATGCACAGTGAAGGGCTCCTTCAAATGCAAGGGCTTCAATACCTTCGGCCCGTTCAAGCTCATCGGCGGCACGGCAAAGGGACATCCGACAGAGGAGGAGCTTGCGGAGGCCGTCCGCTTTTATGAGGGACTCTGATCTCTGATCCGACCGTCAACACTGGAGGCGTTTACATGCTGCATGAAAAAATTGATCTTCTCATGAATACGCTCAATGCCGGAAGTGTGGATATTGCCCGTCTGACCAGCAGCTCGCCGACTGCCTACAGCCGTCTGCGCAGCGGCTCGCGTGTGCCGCAGCCCGGCAGCCCCACGATCCGCCGGCTGGTGCAGGGGATCCTTCTTTTTGCAAAGGAGACGGAGCAGACGGCAAAGCTGTATACGCTGGTGGAGTGCGATGAGCATGCAGATCCGGAACAGGCCGTCACAAAATGGCTCTTTTCGGATCGGAATGAAGCCTCCGGAGAGGACGAGCAGGAGCGGATGCACCAGTTCGGCATGCGTCTGGACAGGCTCATGCAGCTTTGCGGCTACAATAACCGCAGACTGAGCGAGGATTCGGAAACGGAATATTCCTATCTGTCCCGGATGCGCCGCGGCCGGCGGCTGCCGCAGTCGGGCTCTGCTTCTTTGCGCCGGATCTGTGATACGCTGTATGCCCGTGCAGAGGAAACGGCGCAGATCGGTGCCGTTTCAGAGCTGACCGGCATTCCGCTGACGCATCTGAATGCGTCGGTGCTGCGTGACTGGCTCTGCGGGTATTCCGATGAGGCAGGCGTGACGGTGATCCACCGGTTTCTCGGGCATGTCGGACAGATGACACAGGCTGCGGCCTGCATGCCGGCGCTGCCGCAGATCCCGGCACCGGTCATCCAGCCGTTTTACAGCGGCGCGGAAGGCTTGCAGCAGGCGGTGATCCGGTTTCTGACGGAGGTGCCGGACGGATGCACGCTGCTGCTGTATTCGGATGATCCGATGGACTGGATGGCAGGCAGCTTCCGGATGGTCTGGGCTGCCCTCATGCAAAAGGCGCTGCAGCGCGGCGTGCGCATCCGGATCATTCACAATATCGACCGGAGCCTGCCGGAGATGGTGCAGGGGATCGAAAGCTGGATGCCCCTGTATCTGACCGGTGCGATCTCGCCGTTTTACAGCCTGCATCCTTGCGGTGAACGGTTCCGGCATACGCTGTTTCTCTGTCCGGACTGTGCGGCTGTCACAGGCTTTACGGCGGCGGGTGCGGCATCGGGATTTCATTATGTCACCGATGCGGCAGCGCTGGCGCAGCTTGCAGAGAGCTTTGAAGCGCTGATCTCCGGATGCCAGCCGCTTCTGACGGTGACAGGCGAGCTGCCGCCGCCGGAGGGCGTCACGGTGCGCCGCTATGGAAAT
This sequence comes from uncultured Ruminococcus sp., assembly GCA_902783005.1. Taxonomy (GTDB): domain Bacteria; phylum Bacillota; class Clostridia; order Oscillospirales; family Ruminococcaceae; genus UBA3855. The sequence continues at coordinate 9,036 of CACZPI010000024.1, forward strand.
GCACAGGTCTGGGCAGATGCACAGTCTGCTGTGGTCAGCACGCTGACGGATCCCGTGCGTTCCTTCCGCTTCCTGCACCCGGATATGTGCAAGGCATTCCATGCGCTGCTGAGTTTGTGATCCCGCCCAAAGATACTGAAATAAACATCATGCCCCGGAGCGTTTCAGAAGCGCTTCGGGGCATGATGCTTACCGGCTGATCCATCAGAAAAATGCGCGGGGAGGGCAGCGAATCCCCATGAAAAAACCTCCGGGATCGGCAGTGCGGCTGCCGTTCCCGGAGGCGGAAAGGGGGGCTTTAGTGATTCAGGGCAATGTGCTTGAGCATTGCGAGATCGAAAATGTCGATCACACCGTCCTTGTGCAGATCAGCCTGCGCGGGATCGGTCAGCTTGCCGAGGCCGAGGAGGTATTTCTGCATCATGATGACATCCGAAACACCGACCTTGCCGTCTGCATCCACATCACCGGGGAGACTGCCTGTCTGCGTGGTGGTCGTGGTTGTCGTGGAAGTCGTGGTTGCTTCTGTGACAGTGGTCTGTGCCGTGCCGTCTGTGGAGGTCGTGCCGAGTGCGACAGTCGTTTCATCCATCGTGCCGCCGAACTTCTCAAAATAGGAAGCAAGCTGCGAAGTATCGGTCTGGAGGAAGTAATCTCCGGAAGGAATGTAGCAGATGGAAGCATTCGTGTCGAAGTTTGCATACTGGCAGTCGGTATTGACCTTGGCAGACTTGTCGGTGACAACTGTGCCCTGCTGGTCGCCCTTGCAGCCGTTGAGAACGTCGTTGTAGCTCTTGACGGCGCCGAGCTTGACCTGCATCGGGTTCTTGCAGTTCTCAAAGTAGTTGTACTCAGAGAAGATGTAGGCATTTGCACGCGGATTCATGCAATAGCTGGTCTGGCCGATGAACATGTTGTTGTACATGTGGATGTTGGCCTGGCGTGCGAGCGGGCCTCTGGATTCGCACTTGTTCCAGTAGTTGTGGTGATAGGTCAGGTGGAACTGGAGATTGCTGTCGGAGGCGCCGACGAGATTCGTCTTGTGGTAGCCTTCATAATAGCAATAGCTGTTGGTGAAATACTGGCCGCGCTTGAAGTCGCAGGCACCGTCGCCGCC
>CACZPI010000025.1 GCA_902783005.1 uncultured Ruminococcus sp.
ACCAGATCGAGCAGCTCATCATGGAACGAATCGGTGACCGCGAACACGCCGCAACCTACAACAGCATGATCGCCAAGCGGGAGCAGGAGATTGACGGACTGGAGCAGAGGATCGAGGAAAGCCGGGAATTCGATGCCGTAAGCCGCCGCAAACGTGACGAACTGAAAAGCACCGCCGCATTGATAGAGAAGATGCTGACCGAGCCGAAAATCAGCGATGCGAATCTCCGTCTACTGCTCCGGATGGTCTACGTCCACCAGAATGAGGACAAATCGCTGGACGTGCGGTTTGAGTTCAACGGGGATTATGAAGCGAGCTATGTGACGTGGATTGATATGGAGCAGACAGCTTGATAAAGACCGAAGGCTGACCGCAGCAATGCGTTCAGCCTTTAGAGTTATCTATATGAGATTGAGTCAATAACATCATTTAAATTTAATTACGAATCAGCCTCTTTTTTAAGTTCTCCAGAGACATTATCCCAAAACGCAACAATGCTTTTTACACCTTTATCTCTAATTTGAGAGATCACAGGTACAAAATCAGAATCGCCCATAATAAGAATAAAAGTATCATTTTGACTTGCTCGAGTATACAGCATCTTTAATATTTCGGCAACTATGCCAGTATCAACTTTTTTCTCTTTATTTACAATATTTCTATCAAGATTATGGACTTCAAACCCTGCTTGACGCATTGCATCCCATAAACTGTCATTCTGAGGAGGCTTAGATCCAAACAAAATTGCAGAGGCTATTTCATCAACCTTAGATTCTGTAACCTCAAAAAGCAGTCTTCCGAAATCTATAGCCCAACTATTATCTTGGATAAGTTTATCATGTGCCTCAATAATATTAGATGCAAATTCCTTATTAACAGCAGAATGAAATTTTCCTTCAATCCAAACATTTGAATTATCAACAAAAATAAAAATAACTCATAATCCACCTCCAGAAAAGTATAAAATGATAATACTTTGAAGTGCGCCTGACAGGACTCGAACCTGCACTCTGTCGAAGCAGTACCTAAAACTGCCGTGTCTGCCAATTCCACCACAGGCGCATATATTCAATTATTCCACTGTCGTACCGCTGCCCAAATCTATCGCGTCTGCCAATTCCGCCACACCCGCATCTATTATTTTCGTTTTTAATTATACCACACGCTCCCCGGATTGTCAAGCCGGGGAGCGTGCGAAGCATCAGCCGTTCTGTGCGTGGTAATCCTCTGTGCTTTGGAATGTGGACGAGCATGCCACCACATACTGGTGGTCATTGTCAAATTCCATCGCAATGTAATAACTGCTGGCCGCATCCGCCGGATCCTGTGCAAACCAGATCACCAGGAAATACCCGTCCGCATAATGGCAATAGAGCTGCAATGCATCATACCCTCCGATCGTCGTTGTGCTGCCGGTCAGTCCCTCAATCTTCTGATTCTCCGAGAGATAATACCGCATATTCTCCGCCGCCGACTGGTAGTCGATCCCCTCGTAATGCTCAAGGGTCACGATATTCTTGCCCGTGGCATCGCTGTACTGCACCATGCCCTCGACGCCCTCCTCATGGAATTCCATCCATCCGAGCGGCACCTGGATATAGCCGTTGTCATCGTCACCGATCTGTTCGAGCTTACCCGTATACACAAAGCTCCCCGATACATCCGTGATCGCACCCTCCGGCAGCTCCTCTGTGGCTGCCGTTTCTATGGCCGCTGTGGCCTCCTGTTCGAGCATCGACCTGCTCTCCGTGGAGCCGAGTCCCCCGCCGCAGCCTGTCAGCAGCAGCAGAAGCATGCACAGCAGCGCCTTCATTCGCTTCATTCCGTTTCCTCCTTCAGATTCTCCCCGATCGCCGCCGTCAATTGCAGCACGATCTCCGAGAAATACCGCGCATTCACCTCTCCGAGCGGCAGCGTATCCTCCTCACGGGCATCCGGCCTGCGGAAAGTGACCTTCTCGATCGACACATCATCCGCTTCCGCATAATACCCGCCGATGTACATGCCCGTGAAGTCCATCTGCGTCACATACCCGTCGCGGGTCATGCTGCCGTCGGCATTCCGGGTCTGTCCGGCAATGTCCGTGCGGTAGAATTCAAAAAACATGCCCGCATCCTGCGCATAGCCCTTCTCCCAGCCGGCACCCGTCATGCGGCCAAGCAGCAGCATCGCACCCATTTCACGCCGGTCAAACCGGTGCAGCTCCTTCTGCTGCCGCTCCTCCTCCGTCACAAGGTAGACCGGCCGGTCAAGCTGCCGCAGCGGCTGCACGATCTCATAATCCGCAAGCTGCTCCTTCCATGCCGCAAGCAGCTTGGCATCCAACTCCAGCGGATGCACCAGACCAACTGCTGCATCCTCCGGCAGCTCGTATTCCTCCTCGTCGGCGGTATTCAGCGAGCCGTCCTCCAGGTAGCGGAAGGTCTGCACCAGGCTGCCGTCCTTGTAAACGCCCCAGATCAGACCGATGGCAAAGCAGTGCATCACCGGCTTTTCAATGAACAGCTCCCGCCAGCCTGCCGCCGTCCATTTCCGGTCACACATGAGGACGTATTCCAGGCGCTGCCGCTGGGTCTGGATGGCGGTCTTCATCTGCTTTTTCATTTCCTTGAAAGCCTTGGCTGCTGCCTCTGCCTTCTCCGTGTCGTCCTTTGCACCGGGCTTGGGAAGGTTCTTGAGCTTCTTGTCGCCCTCGTAGATCTCCAGCTCGAGCGCCGGGGTCAGATAGACCTTGAATTGTCTTGTACCGAAATCAAATACCCGGCAGATCTGCTTGTCAAATCCCAGATCCGGCACGATCCTGTCAGCCAGCTCCTCGCGGGTCAGGCCGAGGGCTTCTGCCGCGGTCTGCAAGGCCTGTCCGGCAGCCTCCTTCACCTGACGCTTCTTGAATTTCCGCGCCATCTGATCGACCGCCATGAGTGCCGCGGAGGAGCCGTTCATCGCCAGCGCATTCACCGCTTCGCAGGCAATGGCGCCGCGGGAATTCTCCGACCATTCCTTGATGTATTTCAGCAGCACCGCCTGCGCATCCATCCCGCCGTGGATCGCTGCCAGGTACAGCACCCACTTGGTCTTGGCCGCCGCACCCGCATTCAGCCAGCGGCCGAATACCGCCTGTGCAAATTTCTCCAGGTCATTCTGATGCAGCGCAGCCGCCAGGGAATCGGCCGCCGTGTTTCTGGCAGGCGGATTCATCGAGGCATAGGCAAGGGTCAGCGCCTGCAAATGGTTCTCCGGTGCTTCGCTGCCGTCTGCCATGCGCACAGGCGGGAAGGGATTCTCAAAGAGCCATGCGACCTTCTTGGCCTTGCTGCCCTTTGTCAGGGAAACCACCAGATCCTCCTTGACCTCCGAAGCGGCCTCCTCCGGGACAGCTTCGCCCAGGATCGCGGCAAAACGCGCCTTCAATGCTGCCGTTTTCTCGGCTTCAAACGCCTTCTGTACCGCCTCCCGGAAGGCATCCGGGCAGCTTTTTTCCAGCACCGCGGCCGCAAACTCGCGCTTTGCTGCCTTCTTCGCGGTCAGGAGCGCCATGATCTCGGCATCGCAGTCCCCGCCCGGCGCCGGAAGGTATTGCACCAGCACCTCGCGCACCTGCTTGCTCGATTCATCGGACATGGCAAACAGGCGCTTATCCATGCCGGCTGCATGCAGCACGCCTGCATAGACCAGTCTGCCCGGAACGGCAAGCTGTGTCGGGTCAACCGCTGCAATTTCCTCTGCATAGGGCTTGCAGGCCTCGATCATGCAGCTCCGGCACTCCGACTTGCGCCCCTCTCCGTAATAGCTTTCGCTGATCGCACCGCAGGCCGTGAGAATTTGCAGGGGCGGCATTCCGTAGCGGTGCAGGATCTCTGCAAATTCCCCCTCGCGGTGAATGGGGACCCAATTCTTCCCCTCGCGGCGGCCATCCTGCATCGCAAAGCCCGGAACGCGCTTGAAATGGTATTCATCCTGCCAGTGAAGAAGCGCCTGCACGACAATACAGCGTTCGGCAAATTCGTCCATTCCGTAGGCAGACACATAATCCGTTTTGTCCCCGCGGTCATAGTACAGGCTCCGTTCCGGCGGCTGATACAGCAGCGGCACCGTTTTGAGCAGCTCCCCGAGTGTCCCGCCCTGCAAAAATGCCCATACGGCATCCTTGTAATCGGTGCAGCAGGCTGTCATGGTCTCCAGGCAGCGCTGCTTGACGGCATCGCGTGCGGGATCGGAGGTATCCTCCGGATGCACCTGCGCATAGATCCGGCCAAGCTCGCCTGCCTGCTGTGCATTTTCGACCTCCTGCATCTGTGCCTTGAATGCCTCCGGAAAGCGTCCGGCGAGCTTCTGCATGCGTCCGGTATAATCGGGAACAGTGCAGTTCCCGATACCGTTGTAATTCGCCATGATCCGGAGATAATCCGGCGGCAAAGTGCTGCCGTCCTCGAGCATGTCGAGCAGCCGCGCCTTGTTCCGGAGACCCGACCTTGCCAGCAGCTCGACAACGGCAGCGGCAGTCGGCTTCTCCCGCATCTGCTCCACCGAAGGCATGAGCTTCTCATTGAACTGCGCCGCCGAAAGCACGGCCGCCTGGAACAGCGTCCGCGTTCCGTTCATGACAAACATATCCGCACGGTAGGCACGCATCTCCTGCGCGATCTCAGTAAGTGCTTCCATGACCCGGCTCACATCGGCATCCTTCTCCCTGCCGGAGAAAAGCGCCTTCATGCCTTTTTTTGCAGGCACCTCCTTCGTGTCCAGAACAGACATGCAGAGGATGAGCCGGGAAATGATCTGCCGTGTCATGCCGAGGGCATCCGGAACATTCCATTCCGGACGGATCTCGGAGGCAAAGCCGCTGACCGTGGACTGGAGCGAAGGCCGGTACAGGCTCATCACGGCATAATGCGCCTGTGCTGCCTCCCCGTAACGCGCACGGAGGGCATGGAGCACCAGCTCCCGGATCTGTTCGCGGGTCAGCCCCGACTGGTTGACCGGCAGGATCACGAACCAGTATGCCGTCTCCCCGCCGATGGCATGGAGCAGGAGCATCCAGCGTTCGTTGAGCTCGTCCGATTTCTTCGGAATGAGCTCCTTTTCCACCGCACGCTCCACTTCCCGGAAATGGCGGGTATTGGTCAGATCCTGCGGCGTGACAGAATCGAGAACGGACAGATCGCGCGGCTTTTCCGGATCGAGAAAATCCGGCACAAGGGCAATGGTCTCCTCACAGACGCCGAGCTTGCGGAGCGATTCGGTCAGCCGCGGATACGCGGTCGATGATGTGTTGGCATACAGCATAGTTCTATCCTCCTGTGTCATATCATGGCGGGACATGCAGTCCGGTATGTCCATTATACCATAAATCTCCCCGGTATGCAATACAAAACCGCTGATATGCACAAAAAAATCCCCGCTGATGCGGGGAATCGCATTTACCGGACGGCCGTGACCTCGTAGCCGGCATCGGTAACAGCCTTTGTGAGCACCTCTGCCGCCGTTTCTGCATTCAGGCTGCATACAGCCGTTCCTGCTTCATGGCTGACCGCTGCGCTCTCCACGCCGTCAATGCCTTCGAGCGCTTTCTTCACAGCCGCCTCACAGTGCGGGCACATCATGCCCTTGATCTCCAGTGTGACATTCATGACTCGGTTCTCCTTTCCGTTGGAAGTTACCCTTATTATACCCCCGGATCCCGGATTTGTCAACCGGTTGTTTCACAGCGGATACATTCCTGCAATTGGGTGTTTACATTTCCGGGAATTTGTGCTATAATAAGGGAAACTACCCAGAAAGGAAGCCCGGAAATGGCAAAACGCGACAAAATCCAGTATATCTGCACGGAATGCGGCTATGTCAGCTCCAAATGGAACGGCTGCTGCCCCGGCTGCGGAACGTGGAATACGCTTGAAGAAGTGCTGCCCTCCGAGACCGGAGCCGCTTCCGGCGGGACAAGACCCCTGACAGATCTGTCCTCCCGCATCCACACCATCTCGGACATCACCTCCGAGAATGAGGTGCGCTATTCCACCGGATGCGGCGAGCTTGACCGGGTGCTCGGCGGCGGCCTTGTCAAGGGCTCCATCGTCCTGCTCGGCGGTGAACCGGGTATCGGAAAGTCCACCCTTCTGCTTCAGATCTGCCAGTTTCTCGGCAGCGATCACAATGTGCTGTATGTCTCCGGCGAGGAATCCGCCCGCCAGCTCAAGCTCCGGGCAGACAGGCTGCATGTTGCTTCCGACCGGCTCTACATTCTCACCGAGACCGATGCACAGGCCATCTGCGATACCATCGGCGTATCCAAGCCGGATATCGTCATCATTGACTCCATCCAGACCATGCAGCTCACGCATATTTCCTCCACGCCCGGCAGCCTGACACAGGTGCGCGAATGCACCAATCTGTTCATGCACACCGCAAAGCGCCTGGAGATCCCGACCTTCATCGTCGGACATGTCAACAAGGACGGCGCCATTGCGGGGCCGAAGGTCATGGAGCATATTGTGGATACCGTGCTTTTCTTTGAGGGAGAGCGTCACATGAGCTATCGTGTGCTGCGGGCGGTCAAGAACCGCTTCGGCTCGACGAATGAGATCGGTGTCTTTGACATGCAGGACAAGGGGCTGCGGGAGGTTGAGAATCCTTCACAAATGCTGCTGGCCGGCCGTCCCCTCGGCGTTTCCGGCACCTGCATTGCCTGCGTGATGGAGGGCTCGCGTCCCATTCTGGCAGAGGTGCAGACGCTGGTTGCCAAATCGGGATTCACCTCCCCCAAGCGCACCTCCACCGGCTTCGACAACAACCGCATGAGCCTGATCCTGGCCGTGCTGGAAAAGCGCTTCGGGCTGAGCTATGGGGCATTTGATGTGTACCTGAATATCGTCGGCGGATTCCGGCTCGACGAACCGGCGGGCGATCTGCCGGTCGCGCTGGCACTGTATTCCGCGCTGACAGACCGTGCCCTTCCCGATACGCTCATTGCCATCGGAGAGGTCGGCCTTGCCGGAGAGATCCGCAATGTCTCCCATATCGTACAGCGCGTGCAGGAGGCAAGGCGCATGGGATTCGAGGTCTGCATCGTCCCCAAGCAGGCGCTGAATGCATTGCCCAAGAGCACCAAGAGCCTGCGCATCTTCGGCGTCAGCAGCCTGCGGCAGGCATTCTCCGTCCTTGCCAAGCTCGATGCCGAGAAGGGAGGCAGTCCCGCATGAGCCGCGAAAAACGGAAAACACACCCCGCGGTCAGGATCCTGCTGCTGCTCATTCCCATTGCAGTGATCGGCCTTGCCGGGTGGCTGTACACGATCGCCGGCGTGCGCGTGGGTTCCGAATCGGAATACGGCAAGGTATACCGCATCCGCTACCAGGGACACACGGGCTGGCAGTGGTACCTGTTTGACCGCAGCGGAAATCTTGTCGCCTCCGACATTGACCAGACCATGCCGTACATCTATGACGACGGACAGACGGTCTATGCGGTCTTCTACAACATGCCCACCCCGGAAAAGCTCTGGTATGATGACTGCGAGGATACCGCGGTCGGCGCCGATCTCGACACCGGCGAGCTGCGCTGGGATGTCGCGCAGGAGCGTCCCGATTTCTGCGGCATGACGCAGTGGAAGTCCTACCGTCCGAAGGAGCTGGAGAGCCCGTCGGAATTTGTCACGCTCCTCGATCTGACGCAGGAGAACATTCCGTATTATTATTTCATGGTCAAAAACACAGAGCACAAGATCCTGTACGATGCAGACAGCGAGGCGCTCCCCGAAGTTACCTGGCAGGATGACGAAACGCTGATCGTGACCCCTGTCTGGGACGGAGAGCCGCATCCGATGGATTTTGAGCCCTATGTGGAACAACCATGGCTTGACGAGAAAGGAGAATTCCCATGATCTACACCATTACCTTCAATCCGGCGCTTGACTATGATGTCAGTGTCAAGCAGTTCAAGACCGGCGCTGTCAACCGTGCGCACAAAACGCAGGTGCATCCCGGCGGCAAGGGGCTGAATGTCTCGACCGTGCTGTATAACCTCGGCGCAGAGACGACCGCACTCGGATTCCTTGCGGGCTTCACCGGCAATGCCATTGCCGCGCTGCTCGATGAGAAGGGCGTGCCGTCCGACTTCATCCGGCTTGAGGAAGGTCAGTCGCGCATCAATCTCAAGCTGCACACCGGGCAGGAGACTGAGATCAACGGCTCCGGCCCCGTCGTGGATATGCAGGCGCTGAAAAAGCTCCTGACCAAGCTCGAACGCCTCCAGAAGGGAGATACCCTCGTGCTTGCCGGCAGTGTCCCGGACGGCATGCCCGATACGCTCTACAGCGGTATTCTCTCGCAGATGCAGGATCGCGGCATCCGCACCGCCGTCGATGCGACCGGCGATCTGCTGAAAAACACCCTTGCACAGCAGCCCTGGCTCATCAAGCCGAATCACATTGAGCTCGGAGATCTGTTCGGCATCCGTATTTCCACGCCCCGTGAGGCAGAGCTCTACGCCCGCAAGCTCCAGAATTTGGGCGCCCGGAATATTCTCGTTTCCATGGGCGAGCGCGGCGCCGTCCTGCTCGATGCCGACGGAAATGTCCATGTCCGCCGCGCCCTTTCCGGCAAGGCTGTCCGGACGACCGGCGCAGGCGATTCCATGCTTGCAGGCTACCTTGCCGGCATGGATCGGTTCGGGGATTATGACCAGGCGCTGTCCTATGCGGTCGCAGCCGCCAGTGCATCGGTCTTCTCCGGCACCCTTGCCACGCAGGCCGATACGCAGGAGCTGTATGACGCCATCTGCCGTTCGCTGGAAAAGCAGGCACGCCGGATGGAATAATGGGCTTTCATGTCAAGGGCGACCAGCTTGTCTCGGCCGTACCGGCAGAGGGCAGCCATGAGCTGACGATCCCAAAGGGGATCTGCACGATCCGGCCGGGTGCATTTGACGAATGTCCGGATCTTGAAGTGCTGCATCTGCCGATCACCATGTCGATCTCGGCACGTCCCGTCCTCGCCGCATGCAGGCGGCTGCGGTGGGTGGACATTCCGCCCGGACATCTCTATTACCTCACAGCCGGCGGCTGCCTGTATTTCAAACAGAATCACCAGCTTGTCTTCGTTCCGCCCGGTAGGGAATCCCTGGAGATCCTGCCGGGCACATCGCTGATTCTCGACCGTGCCGCTGCAACATGCAGCCTGCTGCGCTCCCTCACGCTGCCGGAGGGCTGCCTGTCTGTCGGGCTGTATGCCTTCTCCGCATGCACCGGGCTGACGGAGCTGCACCTTCCGGAAACGCTGCGCAATATCAATAACGGCGCCTTTTCCGGATGCACCTCGCTGCGCACGATCCGGCTCCCGTCCCGTATCCAGACGATCGGTGCCGATGCATTCGCAGAATGCGGCGCACTGGATGTAAGCGTTCCCATGAGCTGTGTCAGCATTGGCCGGAATGCCTTTGATGCAGGCACCACGCTGCATTTTGACTGTCCGGAGGGGTGCTTTACCTGCACCATTACCGGCAGCTGGGACCTGGATGGTGACGGCCGTCCGCTGCTGTCCTTCCTCCACGCATCCGACCCGGCGGAGCGCATGCCGTATTTTGACGGATTCTACAAGGATCCCATCGCGCAGAAGCTCGGATTCTTCCTGCGCGGGCACGGGGATTCCGGGTGGTACGATGCGCTTTTGCAGGAGAAGGCGGACGAGCTGGCAAGGCTTGCTGCCGTTGCAGGCGATCCGGGATTTTTCTGCGATGTCATTGCACACGGCGGCATCTCGGCAGATGTGACCGAGCAATTGCTGAACGATACCCTCAACAAGCCGGAATATTACATGCCCCTTCTGCGCTACAAGCAGGAGCAGGGGCAGTACCATGCCGAGGATTCCCTGCGGCTCTGATCCGGCACAGATCCACATTCCCAAACACGAAAGGAAGCGAATGCGCGTGGCAAAATCACGCAGACGCAGAAGCAGACAGGCAGAGCAGCTCCTCTCGGTGCTGATTTTGCTGGCCATACTGGCGGTGCTGATCGCCGGGATCATTCTGATCGCCGAACGATTGCTCGAAGGCAGCAAATCCCCTCCGGCAGAACCGATGACCGTTATGGAAACGCCGACCGAAACCGAAACCGAAATTCCCACCGAGGCACCGACAGGAATTCCGATCACCACAGAAGCGCCGACCGAAGCCGAAACGACGCTTCCGCCCGGCAGCGTGACAGGCGTGACGCTGAGCTTTTACCGGGCTTCCATGCATGCCGGAGGCGGCAGCATTATGCCGCTGGTCTTCATGGAGCCGGAGGATGCGGACAACAAGGCTGAGCTCTGGGAATCCTCCGACGAGGATGTGGCTTCCGTGGACGATGCCGGAACCATTACCCCCGGAAGCGCCGGACACTGCACCGTGCGCGTGACAAGCGCGGACAATCCGGCTGTCTTTGCCGAGGTGGATGTGACCGTGCTGCCCCCGGAGGACACTATCACCACACCCGCCATGAGCAGGCCTGGCACCACGACCTATACGGAGGTCTCGGCAGACGGGGTGCGTGAGGACATTGAGGTCATCGACGGCATTACCTATGTGCAGGGCGTGATGATGGTCAACAAGACCTATCCCCTGCCGGCCAGCTATAATCCCGGCGGTCTGACGCCGGAGACACAGCAGGCCTTCCGGGCGCTGTGTGATGCGGCAGCGGCAGACGGCTATTCGCTGTTCTCGCATTCCGATTTCCGGAATTATTCGCGGCAGGCGGCGCTGTATGACAGCTATTGTGCCCGTGACGGACAGGCGGCAGCCGACCGCTTTTCGGCAAGGCCGGGACATTCCGAGCACCAGACCGGCATGGTCATTGATGTGAACTGGCCGGGCGATTCCTTCAACGATACCGCGGAGGCGCAATGGCTGGAAGCGCATTGCGCGGAATACGGCTTCGTGATCCGGTTCCCGCGGGAAAAAGAGGAATACACCGGCTACAAATACGAATCCTGGCATATCCGCTATGTCGGGGTGGAATGGGCAGAGCAGATCATGGGAAGCGGCCTGTGTATGGAGGAATTTTTCAACGTAAAATCGGTATATCCGTAAGAGCAGGGGATGGCTGCGGCTGTCCCCTTGATTTGTAAATTTTCTGTGAACGGCAAAACTTTAACAAAACGCAAACATTTCTGTGGTAAGCTGAGAAAAAGAAAAAGGGGGAACAGCCATGTTCAAGATCCTGGTGGTCGAGGATGACCGCGACCTGAATAAGACCGTATGCACCTATCTGAACCAGAACGGCTATGAAGCAGTCGGCTGCCTGAATGCAAACGAAGCGTATGACGCGATGTACGGCAGCCTGATGGATCTGATCATTTCCGACATCATGATGCCGGGAACCGACGGATTCGCCTTTGCGGAGAACGTGCGCAGCATCAATGCGGAGATCCCGATCCTGTTCATGACGGCGCGGGATGATTTTTCCTCGAAGCAGCGCGGCTACCGGCTGGGCATTGACGATTACCTGGTCAAGCCGGTCAATCTTGAGGAGCTGCTTCTGAAGATCGGCGCCCTGCTGCGGCGTGCAGGATCAATGCTTCCCGGGAGATCACGGTCGGCAGCTTCACCATGAATGCTGACGAGCGCACCGCCGTTCTGCGCGGCAAGGAGATCCCCCTGACCGTCCGGGAATTCAATCTGCTCTACAAGCTGCTGTCCTACCCGAAAAAGACCTTCACGCGCTCGGCACTGATGGAGGAATTCTGGGATGCCGAGAGCAATTCCGGGCTGCGGACGGTGGATGTCTACATGCGCAAGCTGCGGGAGAAATTCGCGGACTGCGACGATTTCGAGATCGTGACCGTTCACGGTCTGGGCTATAAGGCGGTGCTGAAATGAACCGGAAAAGGCTGGCGGGACTGTACAAATTCCTTGTCTTCTTTCTGCTGATCGCATTCGTGGTGAGCTGTTCCTTCATTTTGTTTCTGCATTTTCTGCACTATTCGATGGAGGACATCCGGGCAGCGGCACCGATCACCTTCGGGAATGTGCTGTTCATCACGCTGCTGTTCTGGATCCTCGACAGCATCCGGACGCATTTCTACCAGGAAAAGCCCATCCGCCGCATCACCGAGGGGCTTGCCCGCATCACGAAGGGCGATTTCAAGGCACGCATCGAGCCGCTGCCGCAGATCTCGGGCATGGCGGAATACAATGAGATCATCCGGCGGATCAACACCATGGCCGGGGAGCTTGCCGGCGTGGAAACGCTGCGGACGGATTTCGTCTCGAATGTATCCCATGAGATGAAGACGCCGCTGGCCGTGATGCAGAATTATGCAGAGCTGCTGCAATATCCGGAGCTCACCGAGCACGACCGCATGGAATACGGTGCTGCCGTCGGTGAATCCGCCCGGCGGCTGTCCGCACTCATCACCAACATTCTCAAGCTCAACAAGCTCGAAAACCAGAAGATCTACCCCGAGGCAGCCCCCTACGATCTGTCCGAACAGCTCTGCACCTGCATTCTCGATTTCGAGAGCGAATGGGAGCGCAAGCATTTGCAGCTTGAAACGGATCTTGACGAGGAAATCACCGTCTGCGCGGACGCTGAGCTTCTGAGTCTGGTATGGCACAACCTGATCTCGAATGCCGTGAAATTCACCGAGGACGGCGGCACGCTCGGAGTATCGCTGCACGCGGAAAACGGCTGGGCAATTGTCGCCGTGTCCGATACCGGATGCGGCATTGACAGTGAAACGGGGCGGCATATCTTTGACAAATTCTACCAGGGCGACACCTCCCATGCCGCAAAGGGCAACGGTCTGGGGCTGGCACTGGTCAAGCGGATCATCGACATCACCGGGGCTGAGATCTCGGTCGCAAGCGAGCTGGGGAAGGGCAGCACCTTCACCGTCCGGCTCAGAACGGAGGCAGCAAATGGCACATAAATTCAATTACACCTACTCCTCCTCTGTCCATTCAGAGGTCGAGGAGATCCGGCAGAAATATACTGCGGCATCCGACAAGCTCGATCAGCTCCGGCAGCTCGACAAAAGCTGTGAGCGCCCCGGCACGATCGCAGCGGTGATCGTGGGTGCGGCAGGCACGCTGCTGCTTGGCGGCGGTCTGGCGATGATCCTGGAAACGACATGGATAACAGCGGGCATTGTGCTCGGTGCGGTCGGACTCGGGATCATGGCACTGGCGCTGCCTGTGTTCCGGTACATGACCGAACGCCGCCGCCGGGAAATCGCACCGGAGATCCTCCGGCTGAGCGACGAGATCGAAAAAGGAGACCCCTCTGCATGACAGAGGGGTTCTTTCTTGTGGGGTGCTTCGCCACCTGAAAAAGAGTCAAAGACACTTTTTCGGCAGGCTGCGTTGCATTTTAACATAACCCAAACATTTCCGGAACATTTTGCAAAAATACCGGGTGTATCATAGGAGCATACCAACTACCACAAGGAGGAATCCATGATGACTACCCAGAGAACCAAGGAAATGTCCGCACTGGCCGGTGTCATGCTGGCACTGTCGGCCATGCTGATCCCGGTCAGCAGGCTCAATGCCCATAAGACCCGCGCTGCCGAAGCGCCCGAAGCCGCTGTCAGCACCGTTTCGACCGATTACACCGACGAAAACGGCCTGTTCAATGCCGACCGCGTCCACACCGTCAACATTCTCATCAGTCAGAAGGACTGGCAGTACATGACCACCCATGCCACCGAGGAACCCTATGTCTCCTGCGATGCCGTGATCGACGGCGAGCTGATCGAGCACATTGCCATCCGACCCAAGGGCAATTCCTCCCTCTCCTCCATCAGCCGGCAGGGCAGCACCCATTTCAGCTACAAGCTCGAATTCGACCACAATGATCCCACTATCACCTATCACGGCCTTGACAAGCTCTGCCTCAACAATCTCGGCCAGGATCCGGGCTGCATGAAGGATTTCATGGCCTATCACCTCATGAATGACATGGGTGTTGCCGCGCCCCTCTCCTCCTACACGCTCATGCAGGTCAACGGCGAGGATTTCGGGCTCTGCCTGGCGGTCGAAGCCGTGGAGGATTCCTTCTGCCTGCGCAATTACGGCGAGGAATACGGCATGCTCTACAAACCCGACAGCTTCTCTGTGGACACCCTCGATACCTCCGCCATGCTCGATTACAGCGAAGGCTCCTCCCTCCGGATCAATGAACAGATCATGGACGGCAGCTATTTTGCCGATACCGTCCCCGGCGACCGCGCCGATATTCTCGGAACCATGCTCGGCTCGGTATTCCCGCCGGAGCAGACCGCTGTGGCATCCCTGCGCTATGTCGGCGGCATGACGGAGGATTATGCCGATCTCTGGGATTCGGCGGTCTTCAAGACCGGCAAGGCCGACCGCGTCCGGCTGGTCAATTCCATTGAAACGCTCAACCGCGGCAGCGACCCGCTCTCCGTCCTTGATGCCGATGCGCTCCTGCGCTATTTTGCCGTACACAGCTTCGTGAACAATTACGACGGCTATACCAGCCTTTTCGTCCACAATTTCTACCTGCATGAGCAGGACGGCATGCTCTCCATGGTGACGTGGGACTACAATCTTGCCTTCGGCTCCTTCACCTACGAGGCGGCCGCATCGACCGTTCTCGCCGGCAGCGGATTTGATCCCATTCCCGACACCGGTGCCGCCATGGATATTGACACCGGCATGATCAATTACCCCATCGACACCCCCGTTTACAGCATCGACATGGCAGACCGCCCGCTCCTGAATGCGCTCCTTACCGATCCGGACATGCTCGCGCAGTATCATGCATTGTACGACACTTTCCTCACCGACTGCTTCGAGAATGGAAAATATGCGGCGCTCTGTGCAGAGGTGACCGGCATGATCCGTCCGTATGTAGAAGCAGGCCTGACCTTCTACGAGCCGGAGCAGTTTGAACGCGGCGCCGCAGCCATGGCGCAGTACCTTGACAGGCGGGCAGCCGCCGTGCGCGGACAGCTTGACGGCACGATTCCTGCCACGCTCGAAGGACAAAGGAAAAATGCCTCCGGTCTTGTGGATCCACAGGGGCTTGTCCTTTCGGATATGGCGGATTTCGCCGCGCTGATGCCCGGGCTTGACACGGAAATGCTCACCGGGGTCATCACGGTGCTGCTCCAGGAAGATTTCTCCTACGATACCCGGGGTGCTGTCGAAGCGATCCATTACTATGCAGCACATCCCCTGAAGCTCGCCGGCCGGATCCCGCCGCTCATGCGCATTCCGCAGATCCGGCAGATCGTCCTGACCAAGGGCGCACCGCTGCTGGCAGCGCCCATTCTCCTGATCGTCCTGACCGCAGTCATTCTTGCCTTGCACAGACGCAGAAGGAAGGCAGCCGCCCCGGATATGGAAGCGGCTGTGGTAAGAGATCCCTTCTTTGCGGCATGAATCACATCTGCCGGTAACGCCGGGGCGTGATGCCGTAGAGGCGCCGGAAGAGCCTGGAAAAATAGCTGCTGTCCGGATACCCGCAGCACGCGGCGACCTCGGAAACGGAAAGATCGGTCGTGCGCAGCAGCTCCTGTGCATGCTGCATCCGCAGGCGGGTGATATATTGCAGCGGCAGGCATCCGGTCGCCTCCCGGAACAGCCGGATGAACTGCCGGTCGGAATAATGCGACATTGCCGCAAGCGCCGCAACGGACAGTTCCTCCTGGTAATGCGTCTCGATATAGGCCAGCGCGGGTGCCAGCTTGACGATGCCTGCGCCGGTCCCGATTTTATCCGTATCGTACAGCCGGGAAAGCGTCACGGCAAGTCGGAGGAAATCCGCCCTGACCATCGTTTTCCAGCCCGCCTCCCTGCCGTAATATTCATCGCACAGGCGGTGGAGCATGTCCGCGATCCGGCGGAATTCCGTTGCGGAGAGCTTGAGGTGGCTTGTGAAATGCGCCGAGCGCGAGCGCTGGGGTTCAAGCACGAACAATGCCTGAAATCCGGGCGTCTGTGCAATGTCATAGCTTTGCAGATCCAGGAACCGGGCGCGGAACATGACATTGCAGATGTGGAAATTCTCCGGTGCTTCATAGCCATGCTCGGTATCGGGGCCAATGACAAAAACATCCCCTTTTTCGATCCGGTACCGCTCCCCGTCCACGATATGCACGGCCTGTCCGGACATGACGATCACCAATTCAAAATAGTTGTCATGCCCGTGCAGAAAGACCGCATCCTCGTGCTCTCCGAAATGGATATAGAACGGAAAGCTCTCGTCCTGCGTGAATGCACCAAGCGGCATTCTGAACATCTGCCCTCACTCCTTTGCAATGTCAGTTCTGTCCGGTTTCTTGTCGGTTTTATCCCTATGATTCCGGGTGCGGATGTGTTATAATCAGTATAACATATTTCCGATCCATTTGCAACACAGGAGGAACAGAACATGTTTGGTAAAAAGCTGATCGCGGCGCTGCTGACCGGCGCCGTGCTTCTGGGCAGCACAGCAGGCGCATCTGTCAGTGCAAGCCCCGCAAAAAACAACGGCATGCGTGACATGACCACCATGGAGCTGGTGCGCGACATGGGCATCGGCATCAATCTCGGCAATACGATGGAATCTGCCGGCGACTGGATTGCACAGTGGGGCGACGGCACCGTCAGCTCCTATGAAACGGCATGGGGCAGCCCCGTCATCACCCAGTCCATGATCCAGGGCATGGCCGACGAGGGCTTCGGCGTGGTGCGCGTTCCCGTGGCCTGGTCGAATATGATGGGTGACAATTACACCATCAGCCCGGAATACACCGCCCGTGTCCAGCAGATCGCGGACTGGGTCATTGATGCGGACATGTACTGCATCATCAACATTCACTGGGACAATGGCTGGGTCAATGACTTCCCGAAGGATGTGGACGGCTGCATGCGCCGGTATGAGATCATGTGGACACAGATCGCAGATGCCTTCAAGGACTATGACGATCACCTCATGTTCGAGTCCCAGAATGAAGAGCTTGGCTGGGATTCCATCTGGAATCCGTGGGGCGGCAGCGATGAAGAAAAGCAGCAGTCCTACGCGCTGGTCAACCGGGTCAATCAGAAATTCGTGGATGTGATCCGCGCTTCCGGCGGCAACAATCCGGAGCGTCACCTGCTCATTTCCGGTTACAATACCGGTATAGATCGCACCTGTGATCCGCTGTTCCGGATGCCTGTGGATCCGGCAGGCCGCATGGCGGTTTCGGTGCATTATTACACCCCGGCAGGATTTGCCATTCTCGAGGAGGATGCAAGCTGGGCAAAGAACCGCACCACATGGGGCACCGATGCAGATTTCGCAGAGCTGAACCAGCAGATGGACATGATGAAAACGAACTACATTGACAAGGGCATTCCGGTCATCATCGGTGAATACGGCTGCCCGACCAAGGGGAAGGATCCCGATTCCGTGCGGCTGTTCCTGTCCTCTGTCTGCCGCGAGGCATACAACCGGCAGATGTGCCCGGTGCTCTGGGCAACGCCCGGCGGACATTACGACCGCGACACCTGCAAGCTCTATGACCAGGATCTGAAGGTGCTGTACAATGAGATCACAGGCTTCGATCCCGACAAGCAGCCCCAGCCCGTTGCCGGCGATCTGGACAAGGACGGCAGATGCAGTGTGAGCGATGTGATCCTCCTGCAAAAATGGCTGCTCGGACTGGAATCGCAGCTTCCCGACTGGCAGGCCGGCGACCTGAACGACGACAGTGCGCTCGATGTATTCGATCTGGCGCTTCTGAAGCACGCGGCGGTACAGAGATGATGCCTACCCGCACCGGTTTCCCCGGTGCGGGTCTTGTCTTTCCGGCAGATCTGTGGTATGATAGAGATAATCCAGATTCAGGAGGGATGTCCCATGCGAAAAACGATCACGGTTCCCGAAGGCGTGCTGATCCTTGACTATCTGACCCGCCTGGGAATCCTGCTGCCTTCCTTCTGCGACGGCAGCGGTGTCTGCGGCCGGTGCCGGATCCGCATTACGGAGGGAATGCTGCCTGTTACACCGTCAGACCGTTCCTTCCTCTCGGAGCAGGCGCTTGCGGACGGCTGGCGGCTGGCCTGCTGCGCCGTTGCCGGTTCGCCCGTCCGTGTGGAAGCAGATGTGCCGGATCTTCCGCCGCGCCGGCAGATCAGGAATGCCCCGCACCGGTTCGGCATTGCCGTCTGTCAGGATACGGCCGCCCTGGTAGATCTGACAGCGGTGACCGTCGTGCAGCTCTGCAAGGGCTCTGTCACTGACCTGCTGGCACGCTTTCCGGATGCCGCAGCCGGACTGGAAACGGTCATTGTCATGGGAGAAGCCTCCCTTCCGCCCCTGCCCTGCCCGGTCAGATCCCTCCCCAAGCCGGAGGGAACTTCTCCGGAGGAAGCCGTGGAGGCCGGGATCCTTGCCATGTTCGCGAAAGGCTGAATTTTCACAAACCGCTTGACGCTCCGGGAAAACGGTGCTATAATGAAAACAGGATCTCTGCGGATCCGGAATACAAAGTATAGAGAGGGAATTGTATGAAGAAACACACACGCATTGTCCCCGCGCTTCTGTGCGCGGCGGTCACGGTCACGGCATTGCCGGTGATGAGTGCTTCGGCCGTGACACCCAACCCGGTCATCAGCCGGAATGTCCCTGCCTATTCCGGGACGAACCCGGCAACGGCAACCGCCGGAAATGACGAGCATTATTTCTCCTTCTGGCAGGGCGCTGCACCCGATGATTACCTTGCCTACGATCTGTCCGGCGTTCCGGAGGCACAGCGCCAGGTCATTGATGCGGTCTGGTACAACACCTCCGCCTACGATGTGATCGGCATGTATGTCAACCGCAATATGGAGCCTTCCGATTATACCATCGAGGTCAATGCCGCACCCGGCGGTGACTATCCCGCGGACGGATGGGAGGTCGTCGAAACCGTCACCGGCAATACCCTCAGCTCCCGGCAGCATGTCGTGGATTTTGCCGGATACAACTGGATCCGGATCCATGTGACCGGCGTCGATGAGAAGGATTCCGGCAACTGCATGATCAATTTCGACATTCACAATGTCTCTGACGGCGTGAGCGATTCCTGGCTGTTCCTTGGTGATTCGATTACCGCAGGCGGCATGAACAACTGCTACGGCACCGGCTTTGCAACGTATCTCAACCGGCTGGATGCACAGTATTTTCCCGTGCAGGAAAACGGCGGCATCGGCGGCATCACCTCCACCGACGGCGTGGAGAATATCGACCGCTGGCTCTCGACCTATCCGGGCAAATATGTCTCCGTTGCCTACGGCACCAATGACTGCTGGGGCAATCCGAACAATACCGAAAAGTACTACAACAACACCAAGACCATGATCGACAAGATCCTGGAAGCCGGGAAGATCCCGGTGCTGCCGAAGATCCCCGGCTCGACCAATGACGATGTGGCGCCGAATGTACCGCTGTACAATGCCAAGGTCGAACAGCTCTGGGAGGAATACGGCGACAAGCTGATCCAGGGGCCGGATTTCCAGGCGATCATGGAGGAGCATCCGGAATACCTGAGCAATGACGGTGTACATCCGTGCTCGGAGGGCTACGAGGAAATGCGCCGCATCTGGGCGGAGACCATGTACGAGCGCGTTTACAGCGCCGGTGAGTCCGCGCCTTCAGAGCTGCGCGGCGATACAGACGGCAACGGCAGAATTACCCTGAATGATCTGGTCATGCTCCAGAAATACCTTGTCAAGGCCGGCGCCCTGACTGCACCGCAGAATGCGGATGTGGACAAAAACGGAACGATCGACATTTTCGATCTGGCCGTTCTCAAGCATGCCATGCTCGGATAACAGAAAAAATGAAGAATCCGCTGTTTTCCCCCTCGGAAAACAGCGGATTTCTGTTTGACTCTGAATGGTGCAGCCCTCAGAGCCGGGACACAATGCCCCGCTTCCCCTTTATGGAAGTCTGCTCCTCTGGCGTTGATCCGTCATTCGATCAGCGTGAAGAATTTCTGCCACCAGTCACCGTTCTTGCCGGAGTTGCCGCACTCGACCATGTAGGTGTGACCGTCCAGATTGACCTCTGTCCAGTAATGCTGCGTGCCCGGACTCGTCCAGCCGCGCACCATATACACATCAAAGCCGAAGTAGGCAAGCGTCAGTGCCATTGCGCCGTTATACTGCACGCACTGACCCTTTTTATGGTTGAAGATGGCATCGGTATAGGTCAGGTTCACGATCTCGTTCCACTTCTCGCCTGCATACGCATAATCGACATTGTAGTGGATCCACTGGTGAACCGTGTAGAGCTTATCTGCCAGCGTCATGCTGTCATTGGTATTCTCTGCCAGGAACTTCTCGATGTTCTCCACATCCGAATCCCGCAGGCGCAGCGTAAAGTCGATGCCCTCCGGTTCTACCTGGCGGTTATACACCGTAATGGCGGTCTTGCGGTCGCCGCGGACTGCATTGTTGAGCATCGCATTGGTATCGGCATTGCCGTAGACGCCGTAAACAGAAGAAGTGATCATCACACCCGATTCACTGAACTGGTAGGTAGTGCCGTCGATCTGGTAAGTGCCGTTATAGACCATGTAGCCGTATTCATTGTAATAATACTTCTGGCCTGCCTCGTCGGTATACCAGCCGATCACTTCCTTACCGTTCTCGTCAAAGCGGCGGGTGCCGTAATTGTCGGTAATTTCGCCGGCACAGCCCTTGCCGGTCTCCGGATCAAAGTAATATCTGACCCCGTCCACGGTAATTACGCCTGTCTGGCGGACACCGTTTTCATCGGTATAATAGGTGCCGTCTGCCTGCTTGAGAAGACCGCTCTGGCGAACGCCGACAGAATTGAAGTAATAATACTCGCCGTCGATCTGCGCCCAGCAATTCTTGCGCATGACGCCGTCCTCACCGAAATAAAGCGTACCGTGATCCATCTGCACCCAGCCGGTCGCCATGCTGCCGTCCGTGCGGTAGAAGAAGTAGGTCACATCGTCGATGGCTGTGAAGCTGACGTCAAACTTGCCGGTGGCGGTATTGGCATGATACTTCTTGCCCTCCTCCTCAATCCAGCCGGTCACCAGTTTGCCGTCTGCGCCGAAACAGTACAGGCTGCCGTCGATCGACTGGAAGCCGGTCAGCGGATGGCCTTTCTCATCCAGATAATACTTGCTGTCGCCCTGGATAAGCCAGCAGGTCACGACCGAGCCGTCCACATCCAGATATACCTGGCCGCCCTGCGGATCTTCCGCCCAGCAGGATTTCTGCTGCACGCCGGTCTCGTCAAAGAGGCGCACGCCTTCGTCGAGCGTGACCCAGCCGGTAACCAGCGCATAATCCTCGCCGGCATAATAGCTCTCGCCGGTCTGCTCGTCATAGATCTGACCGGTTCTGAGCAGGCCGTCCTCGCCCGCATAGTAATACTTCGTACCCATCGGATCGAGCTGTCTGGTACCGGACAGTGCCGCATAGGCCAGCACAGCCGAGGCATCGGCAGAGGAAATGCTGCCGTCAGCATCCACATCGGCATGCAGCTGTGCGGCTGCGGCGGAGGCATTCTGCTCGCCCAGGGCAATCTGCCAGATCGAGTCGCCGGAATTGCCGAGGCCGGAATAGGCGCATGCCGCCAAAATCAGGGAAGCATCGGTCGAATTCACGGTGTCATCCCCGTCAACATCACCGACGGTATAGGTCGGGGAAACCGCGAATTTACCGGTGGCTCTGCCGCTGCCGTCATCAAAGTAGGCACCGTCCTCTGTATAGGTGAGCTGTGCATCCGCAGTTCTGGCATCTGCAATATTCTTTGCAAGATCCGCCGCGGAGAGCTCCTGTGTCTGCAGCACCGGTGCCGCGGCACAGATCACCACGGCTGCCGCAGCGGCCGGAAGCATCTTGTGCAGCGGAAGTCTGCTGCCGGATTTTCCTGTCTGGAAAAAGCTGTTGATTTGCATTCTGATCGTTCCTCCTGTTTGCCGGATCCCGTGAAATGTGCCAAAATCCGGTCTGCATCGGGTGTTTCGGATCGCATTAAGACTCCATTCTTCTGTTCCGGGCACAGTCATCCTTTGCGCCCACAATTGGTATTATACTACGTTTTTACGCATTTGTCAATGCTTTGTAACCATTTTAGGCAAAATAACCAGATACAGCCTTTCAAAAGTTACAATTCAGTAACCAGGTACAAATCTCCCGGGAAAAGCAGAGGGATGCAGGAGCAATGCCCCCGCATCCCGGAAAAATATCCGATTCTGTTTGTCTCAGGAGGAAACCTTGCCTTCCTTCAGGCGTCTGAGGTAATCCTTTGTCTCCGATGCGACCACGCCGGAGAGCATGATGAGGGCAATGACATTCGGAATCGCCATGAGCCCGTTAAAAATATCCGCCAGATTCCACACGGCCTCCACCGTCAGGTACGGGCCGATGCATACCGCTGCCACATAGATCCAGCGGTAGACCAGCGTCACTGTCTTGTGCCCGCCGCCGATCAGATAGGACAGGCAGCGCTCCGAATAGTAATTCCATCCAAGGATCGTCGTGAAGGCAAACACCGCCAGACACACCATCAGCAGAAATGCCGAGATCCGCTCCGGGAACGGCAGCCCGTACTGGAATGCATCCGTTGTGATCTCCACGCCCTTGAGCTCCGGCTTGAGGTAGCTGCCCGCCATGACGATGGACAGACCTGTCATGGTGCAGACCAGAATCGTATCGATAAAGGTACCGGTCATTGTGACCAATCCCTGCCGCACGGGCTCCTTCGTCCTTGCGGCTGCCGCTGCGATGGGCGCGGAGCCGAGGCCGGCTTCATTCGAGAAGATCCCTCGTGCAATGCCCGAACGCATCGAGAGCATGACCACCGAAAAGCCTGCGATTCCGCCGGCAATGGGACGCATGCCGAATGCACCCTGCACCATGGTCACGATTGCTGCCGGGATCTCGGTAATATGCGTGAGAATGATGATGAGGCAGCTTCCCACATACAGCAAGATCATCACCGGGACAATGACCTCCGAAACGGTGGCAATGCGCTGGATGCCGCCGATGACGATGAGCGCCACACAGACCGTGATGAACAGGCCGGCAATGATCGTGGTCACCGTGACAGACTGCCCGAAGATCGTGACCGCATGCGCATGCTCCGGGTCAAAGAAATTGTTCGCCGCCGAGGTAATGCCGTTGATCTGGGTAATGGTACCAATGCCCATCAGACCTGCCAGCAGGCCGAAAATGGCAAAGAGCTTTGCCAGCCATTTCCATTTTGCACCCATGCCGCGTTCAATATAATAGAAGGGGCCGCCGAGAATGCTGCCGTCCTTGCCGGTCGTGCGGTACTTGACCGCCAGCAATCCCTCCGCATACTTGGTCGCCATGCCGAAGAAGGCCGCCACCTCCATCCAGAACAGCGCTCCCGGGCCGCCTGCCGCGATCGCCGTAGCGACGCCGACGATATTGCCCGTGCCGACCGTTGCCGACAGTGCCGTACACAGCGCCGCAAAGCCGGAGACCTCGCCGCTGCCGTTTTCCTCGTCGCGCACCATGTACCGCAGAGCCGTTCCCAGACGGCGCACCTGCAAAAATCCGATGCGCACCGTCAGCAGGATCCCGCATGCCAGGATCAGCACGATCAGCGGGATGCCCCAGACCGCATCATCCACCTGTTTGATAATTTCGCCAAATTGCTCCATTCGCATCACTCCATAATTAAATTCATTATTATTATACCAGAATTTGTTCGCCGTGTCAAACCGAACGGATGTTCCGGGAAGATCCCCCACGCCAAGAACCCCCTCCCGCATTGCGGGAAGGGGTCAGTGATGAAGGCTTATTTTGTCAGCCGCGGCACATGCCGGAGCACCAGCTCATAGAGCGCCACCGACGCGCCGGCGCCGAAGATGCCCTGCACGAGATTGCCGGCAACCGAGGCAATCGCCATTTCGGCCGAGCCGTACAGAAATCCCTCAAATACTGCATATCCGGCAATCATGACGATCTCTGCCGCCGCCGCCGCTGCTATGCGTGCAGGAATGGTATGCCAGCGCTTGCCGAATGCCGTGAATACATAGTACCCGATCACCGCCATCAGGCCTTTGATGATGAGCGTTGCCGGGACATAGACCGTATACCCTGCGATCAGATCCGCGAGCGCCGAGCCGATGCCGGCAGCCGCCGAGCCGTAGACAGGGCCGAGGATCCATGCGGCAATGTTCACGATGGTATCACCAAGGTTGATATAGCCCTTGGTCGGGGTCGGAATGCGGATGACCAGTGTGGCGACCGTTGTCAATGCCGCCAGCAGCCCTGCATAGGTCAGGAGCCGCAGCTTTTCATTGGAATTGTGTTTCATAGGAATGCTCCCTTCTGTCGTTATGTTTCAAGAACAATCTTATTATAGCACAATTCCGGGGCATTGTCCAATAGATTTTTCAAATAATCCGTTATCAGTTCAGCGGATAAAATGCGTTCCCTGCCACGGCTCCCGCTCCGGAATGCCGTACCGCTCCTTTGCCAGCGCGATGCCGCGCATCAGGAATACCATATTCCGTGCAAGCGTCCGCATCGTCTGCAATCCCTCCGCATCCTGTGCCGCCTCGCCGGGTGTGCGGCCGTGGATGCAGTTCCAGTACTGGCTGGAGACCACGGGCATTCCGGAAATGGTGAAATACTTGTTCAGCTCGTCAAAGGTCGCCGTGCAGCCGCCCCGTCTGGCACAGACCACGCTCGCACCGACCTTCATGGACTTGTCAAAGGAGGTGCTGTAGAACAGCCGGTCAAGACAGGCAATGAGTGTGGCATTGGCCGAGGCATAGTAGACCGGGGAGGCCACGACAAGGCCGTCGGCTGCCTCAAATTTCGGTGCCAGCTCGTTCACGGCATCGTCAAAGACGCATTTCCCGCGTTCCGCACAGCTGTTGCAGGCAATGCAGCCGCGGATGGCCTTGCTGCCGATCCCGACTGTCTCATATTCCACGCCCTCCTGTGCAAAGATCTGCTCCATTTCGTGCAGCGCAAGGGCGGTATTTCCCTTGGGATGAGGACTTCCGTTGAGAATCAGTACTTTCATGTAAAAACTCCTTTCTGTATCTCCCGTATGGGCTGTATCTATATTATACAGGATACGCCCGAAAAATGCAAGTCTTTTGCTGTGCATTTTTCCTGTATGCTATTGACTTTTCGGTTCGTTTATTGTATAATATAGCAAAGCAACTGCAAAGGAGCAGAGGACTATGGACAATCCGATTCACATGCAGGAGGTTTTCTTTACCAGAGACGGCACCCCCATCACGGGTGAATGGTACACCCCTGCCCACGGCACAGCGCCGTATCCGGCCGTCATCCTGTCCCACGGATTCGCGGACTGCATGGACGGCACCCGCGCATTTGCCCGGGGGCTTGCACAGGCGGGCTTTGCTGCATGCATCTTTGATTTCATCGGCGGCAGCCTGCAAAGCCGCAGCGGCGGCTCGATGCAGGACATGTCCGTACTGACGGAGGCTGCGGATCTTGACGCCGTCATTCGCGGCGTACTGGAAATACCGGAGGCGGATCCGGACAGGCTTTTCCTGCTCGGTGCCAGCCAGGGCGGCTTTGTCTCGACCTATGCGGCAGCAAGGCATCCGGAGGTGCGAGGGCTTGTGCTTCTGTTCCCGGCCTATGTCCTGCAGGAGGATGCCCGCAAGCGCGTGAGTGCGCCCGGCTATGTCCCGGGAGAATGCCGCATCATGGGGCAGCCGGTGGGAGCCGTCTATGACAGGGATGCCCTGTCCTTTGATATTTTTGACAGCATCCGGGCATTTGACCGCCCCGTCCTGCTGCTGCACGGCACAGCCGATACCATTGTGCCGATCAGCTGGTCGGAGCGGGCATCGGATACCTTTCCGGATGCCCGTCTGGTCGTGATCCCCGATGCGGGGCACGGCTTTATTGGTGCGGATGAACGCACGGCACTCGATGCCGTGACGGAATTCCTGCGCCGCATCACAGAGAACGGAGGAGAAAATCTATGAGCAATACCATTATCACCGTCGGCCGTGAATTCGGCAGCGGCGGCCATGAAATTGCAGCGGATCTGGCCAGGAAGCTGGACATTCCGCTGTATGAC
Organism: uncultured Ruminococcus sp.; assembly: GCA_902783005.1. Lineage (GTDB taxonomy): Bacteria > Bacillota > Clostridia > Oscillospirales > Ruminococcaceae > UBA3855. The sequence goes on from CACZPI010000025.1 coordinate 26,033, forward strand.
AAGGAAATCCTGACAGAGGCAGCCAGAAATTCCGGCTTTTCCGAGGATGCCTTCATGGCATTCGATGAGACCCGGGAAAGCAGCCTGCTGTATGCACTGGCAACCGGAAACAGCCTCTACGGGCCGGAGCTGCCGCTGCCGGTGGTGCTTTGCCTGGAGCAGTTCCGGGCGATCGGTGAGCTGGCCGAAAAAGGCTCATGCGTTTTCGTCGGACGCTGCGCGGATTATGTGCTGCGCGAGCGGGAGGATGTGCTGAGCGTATTTGTCCATGCACCGCTTGAAGCCCGTGTCAAGCGCATCTGTGACCTTCGCGGCATCAGCCGGCAGGAGGCGGAAAAGCTCATCATCCGTTCGGACAGGAAACGCGCCAATTACTACCAGCACTATACCGACTGGACATGGGGCGCCGCAAGCACCTATCATCTTTCCATCGACAGCAGTCTCACCGGGATCGACGGCGGCGTGGTCATGATCGAGACGATGCTGCGGCTCAACGGGCTATTATGAGATCCGCCCGCAGAATCCTCCCGCTGCTTCTGGCGCTGGTGCTCACAGGCTGCACCGTGCAGAATGCGCCTTCCCAGCCGGAGGAACCGGATTCCGGAACCGCCTCGGAAACTGCCGCAGAAGCCGAGCCCTACCTGACGGGCGATGTGCTGCCGGTGCTTTCCATTGAAACGAAGAGTCAGGCGGAAAATGTGATGGATTTCGTCACCGAACCTGTCGCGGAGCATGTGGCAAAGTCCATTGCCTCCTGGACGCCGGGCTACAAGATGCCGCCCGCGCCGTATTATGAAGCCTGCACAGTAACGCTCACGGATGCCGGCGGCAAGGTGCTGCTGTCGGGTGCCGATGCGGATGTGAAGGTGCGCGGCAACTGGACAACGACCTACAACAAAAAGCCCCTGCGCCTGAAATTCGCGGAGGGACAGGAAATGCTGGGGCTGAATGACGATGCATCGCTGAAAAACTGGGTACTCCTTGCCGAATACAAGGACGGCTCGATGCTGCGCAACAAGGCTGCACTGGAGATCTCACAGAGCATTCTGGGGAAGGACGGGCTGTATTCCGCGGATGCAGCGCTTGTCGAGGTCGAGATCAACGGGCAGTACTGGGGCGTATACCTTCTGACGGAGCAGCAGCAGGTCAATGCCGACCGCGTTGCCGTCACCAAGCCCGAAAACGGCTATGAAGGCACGGACATCGGCTATTTCCTGGAATATGACGGCTATTTCACGCAGGAGGATGCGCTGCATGCCTTTGCGGTCGATTATGCCGGGAATGCACCGCTGGTTCCCTTTGACGGGGAGGACGGCGGCGGCAGGACACTTGCCCCGCTGCCGGCCATGCGGGACAAGCAGGTGGGCATGAGCATCAAGAGCGACATCTATTCGCAGGAGCAGCATGATTTCATCGAGCATTTCGTCTGCGGCGCCTATGAGATCCTGTATGCTGCCGCCTACGAGGACAAGGCACTGGCCTTCAATGCAGATTTCACGGAGATAGCGGAGGATCCCTCCCTCACCCCGCAGCAGGCCGCAGAGCAGGTGATAAATGCAGAATCCCTTGCGGACATGTACATCATCAGCGAGCTGACATGCGACGCGGACATTTACTGGTCGAGCTTCTTCCTCGATGCGGATTTCGGTGCAGACGGCGACAAACGGCTGACCTTTGAAGCGCCGTGGGATTTTGATTCCGCGATGGGCAACAAGAACCGCTGCCCCGACGGCACGGGATTCTATGCCGCGAATATCCTGAAGGATGTGAACGATCAGTATGACACCATCAATCCGTGGCTTGCGGTGCTGATGTATGAGGACTGGTTCCGGGACATCATCCGGGACAGATGGACGGCTGCCTATGATGCGGGAGTCTTTTCCGATGCATGTGCGCAGATCCGTGCGGATGCGCAGACGCTGGAGCCTGCCTTCACGCGCAATTACCGCAGATGGGACAATCTTTTGCACAATGAGGCCAGAAACGAGCTGTCCCGCCGCGCCGCACACTGCCGGACACAGGCAGAGGCAGCGGATTATCTCGCGGAATGGCTGGAGACCCGTGTGGCATTTCTCAACGATTACTGGCATGCATAAACAAATGCCCTCTCCGTTCTGTACGGAGAGGGCTCTTTTTAATTGAGCATCGGGTCAAAATCATTCAGCATGATGCCGCTGCCTGCGCCGGAGGTGTACTGGAACGAGACCATTCCGGAGCTGTACACAATGCTGGAAGGCTCCACACCCTCCTGCGATTTGAGCAGGGAGATCAGCGCATCTGCCTTCTCTGCCTCGGTGGAAAGCTGCCGGAATGCATCCGATCCCATGAGCTCCTCGATCGCCGCATCCACGCGCTCCATATCACTCATTTCCCGGTCGGTGAACGATTCCATCACCGTGATGGTGAACGGCTCCGAACGGTGTACGGTACCGTTCTCCTCAAATTCCGCGTAATAGGAATATTCTGCGCTCTCAGACGCATCCGGATCCGTGTCAATGTCCGTATTTACCTTGAACCGACAATTATACACGCCGTCTCCCTGAATGGTATCCCCGACCTTCTCATAGTCAGCCAGATCATACAGCACGGCAGCCGTTTCCCCGTTCGCAGCGTCGATCAGCGCTACCTCCTGCGGATTATATTCCGCCGGTACCTCCGCATACCAGATCACCTCAGGATCATCCCGCCCGATCAGCAGCTCCCGTTCACTGGCACGCAGCAGAATGTCATACTGTGCGTCATCAGTCTCCTGTGAAGGCACATTGCCGGATCCGGTTTCCTCCGGGATCAGGGAAACCTGGCGTTTCTGGTTCCATTCCGGGCGGGTGGAGACCAGATGATTCTCCCGGTCGATCAGATAGCAGTACCAGCCCAGCTCGGCTGTTGTATCATCGAGCATGGTGACCGCATAATACTCATAGATCACGCACTTGATCTCCGCATCGTCCCGGAATCTGCGGCACAGCATTTTCTCGTCATGCGCCAGAATATCAAAATTGCGCCGGATGCTCTGCTCGTCCATCGCGCCGGTATAATAGGCATAGTCATTGCCGGACAGCAGGAAATCCCGCGGGAGCAGCTCCTTCGTCCCGCCGTTTTCATAGAGCTGGTACAGGTCGGTCTCCTCGATCAGCTCGCAGTCTCCGTTCGGATGCATCTGCGCATACCATGCCACCGGAACGCTCGTTTCGGGTGCCATCACGACCGTATAATCCCCGTCCGCCGGCAGGTAATAGTCCGGAATGCGGCTGGTATTGGGCTCCTGTGACTGTGCCAGGGCGATCACCTGTGCATCGGTGATGCTGTCGAATTCCGGGAATTCCGCATTGACTGCGGCGGTTGTTTCCTCCGGTACAGTTGCTTCCGTCTCCGCAGGGGGCAGGGTATCGGCGGGGGTCAGGCGGTCTTCATTCTCCGCAGCGCGGCCGCATCCGGTCAGAAGCAGCAGCGCCAGGAGCATCGGGATCATTTTTTTCATGGGGGGTCCTCCGTTCTTTTGCATTCTGTCTGTGTTACGCATCAGGGGGCGGGTTTGTATGGTGATTTTCAAAAAAATCTGCCCCGCCTGTCTCTGTATTCAGTATACCATAGATCTCCCGGCGCGTCAAGACGGTGTCCGGACAAAGCTGCGCCGCCGTATTGACAAGCTGCGGAAAATCGTGTATACTGATACTGATTCCGGAAGCTGCAACAGACATGCAGTCTGAAACAAGATCCACAGGAGGCACATATGGAAAAAATCCGCAGACATCTGATCTTTCACGGCTATGTACAGGGCGTGGGCTTTCGCTGGAAGGCATGCAGTACGGCGCGGCATTACGGCATTTCCGGGTGGGTGCGCAATCTCGACGACGGCTCGGTCGAAATGGAGGCGGAGGGAACGCCGCAGGACATCGAGGATCTGATCGAAGCACTCGACCGCCATGCATGGGGGCATGTGGATTCTGTCGAATCCAGAACGATCCCCGTTCACGGCGATTACAGCTTTGAGGTGCGGTAAGCGCCGCAGCCCCCCAAAAAACAAAAGCTCCTGAAGCGGCAATGCTTCAGGAGCTTTTCATTCATCATAACAGCGTGAGCAATTCTTCCCGAACACCGTCCAGGCGGGCATCGGAAAGGCCGAAATCCAGCTCTTTGTAATTCCAGACACAGCGTGCGATCGCATAGCGTTCATAGACAGCATGAATGGTGCGCAGCCATGCGAGGGTATCCTCCGGGGAAATGAGATTGATGCAGCCGTATTCGCCGCAGTAAAGCCCTGTGTGCTCCTGCTCTGCCTTTGCAATGGCACCGGAGAAGAGCTCCTCGAAATATGCCTCATCAATGCCCGCCTGCGCAAACGGGATGCGCTTTGCCGGGTCGATGGCATCCGTCCAGTAGGCTCCCTGGTGGGTGAATACCAGCGGCTCATAGCAATGCATATTGTACACAACACGGTCATCATACGGCGCATCCAGGGCACCGACCGTCAGGGCGCTGTTATTGTGGTAGCTGCCGACCAGAATCAGCGTTTCCGGCGCATACAGACGGATGCGGGCAATGCATGTCCTGACAATGCGGTTCCATGCATCTATGTACGAGGCATCCGTCACCTCATTGAGCAGCTCAAAGGCAATGGATTCCGGGCAGCTTCCGAAGCCCCGCGCCAGCGCCTCCCACAGCCTGTAAAAGCGTTCCTGATACGCCTCGCTTTCAAAGAAGCCGTGCTCGTCCTCGCCGTAGTCATCAAAGGAAAAGCCGGCCGTCTTATGCAGGTCGATCACCAGCTTCAGGCCGTTTTTCAGGCATTGTGCATGCGCCCATGTCAGCCGCGCAAAGCCGGATTCACAGATGGTGCCGTCCGGATTCTCCAGAATATTGTAATCTACCGGAACGCGGACATGATCGAGTCCCCAGGAAGCGATCTTTACAAAATCCTCCTCCGTAATGAATCCATTCAGCCTTTCCTCGCTATAGTCACACTGAGACAGCCATCCGCCAAGATTGATCCCCCGGTAAAATCCGTATTCCTTCATCTGATTGATGCGCATGGTGCATCCGCCTTTCTGTTTCTCTGATTCCGGGTTGTCCGGTCAGCTTTATTATAGCACGGATGCACCGGATAAGGATAGTAAAATCTTGTCCTTTCTGTCACGATTCTGCCCCCGTTTGCTCTTCCACGGCAAAATCCTCCCCCAGCTCCCCCGCCGCATCCGCCAGAGAGCCGAGAAATGCCGTGATCTCTGTAAAGGCCGGGACTGTCACCTCAAAGGTATGCGGCTTGTCCGGCTCCAGCACGATCACCCGCAGCCCGCCAAGCAGCAGCAATCCCGCCAGACATCCGGCCAGCAGTTTTTTCATGCGCTGCGCCTCCCTTCTTTTGCAATAGTATATCGCAGCCGCGGGGAATTTATGAGCGCCGGGATTGATTTTCCTGTGCAACAGTGGTATAATAGAAGCAGAACAAACCGACAGAAAGAAGGGATTCTTTGGAAAAATATGAAGTCACCGGCATGAGCTGTGCCGCATGCAGCACCAGAGTGGAAAAGGCCGTCTCCGCCGTTCCGGGCGTGACCGCCTGCGCGGTGAATCTCCTGACCAATTCCATGGGTGTAGAGGGCAGCGCTTCCGATGCCGCCATTATCCGCGCCGTCGAGGAAGCAGGCTACGGCGCCTCACGGATGGGCACCAATCAAACCGATACCGCAAAGGAGGAGGCACTTGCCGACCGGGATACACCGGTGCTCAGGCGGCGCCTGATCGCATCACTGGGATTTCTGCTGTTCCTGATGTACCTCTCCATGGGACATATGCTCGGGCTGCCCATGCCCGCATTCCTCCACGGCAATCCCCTTGCCTCCGGCATTCTCCAGATGCTGCTTGCAGGGATCGTCATGGTCATCAACCAGAAATTCTTCATCAGCGGGTTCCGCGGTCTCCTGCACTGCGCCCCGAATATGGATACGCTGGTCGCCCTCGGATCGGGGGGATCCTTCCTGTGGAGCGTGTGGGTGCTGATACGCTCCTCGGAAGCCTATCTGACCGGCACGGCTGCGGCGGGGGATCTGTATTTTGAAAGCGCCGCCATGATCGTGACGCTCATCACCGTCGGCAAGCTCCTGGAAGCCCGTTCCAAGGGCAGGACGACCGATGCTCTGCGCAGCCTCATGCAGCTTGCACCGGAGACGGCGACCGTCATCCGGGACGGACAGGAGCTTGTGATCCCCGCAGAGCAGGTGCATCCGGGCGATGTATTCGCGGTGCGTCCCGGGGAACGCATTCCGGTGGACGGGATCGTTCTCGAAGGGCAGAGCGCCGTCAATGAAGCCGCCCTCACCGGCGAGAGCATCCCCGCGGACAAAGCCCCCGGCGATGCGGTATCGGCAGCAACGATCAACCAGTCCGGCTATCTGCGCTGTGAAGCCACCCGCGTCGGGGAGGACACCGCGCTGGCACAGATCATCCGCATGGTCAGCGATGCAGCAGCCACCAAGGCACCCATCGCCAAGCTCGCTGACCGCGTTTCGGGCATCTTTGTACCGGCTGTCATCGGCATTGCGCTTGTCACGCTTGTGATCTGGCTGCTGGCCGGGCAGACTGCGGGCTTTGCGCTGGCGCGTGCCATTTCGGTGCTGGTCATCAGCTGCCCGTGTGCCCTCGGCCTTGCCACGCCGGTCTCCATCATGGTCGGCAGCGGCGTCGGCGCGAAAAACGGCATTCTCTTCAAGACCGCCGTTTCCCTGGAGCAGGCCGGAAAGGCACAGATCGCCGTGCTTGACAAGACCGGTACGATCACGACCGGCGAGCCGCAGGTCACGGATGTCTTTCCTGCAAAGGATGCCGGTGCATTGCTCCGGACGGCGGCGGCGCTTGAACAGAAAAGCGAGCATCCCCTTGCCGGAGCCGTCCTGCAATATGCCAAAAGCCAGGGCATTGCCCCGGAGGAGGTCACGGATTTTCGGGTGCTTCCCGGAAACGGCCTGACTGCGGTTCTTGACGGCGAGCAGATCGCCGGCGGCAATCTGCGATTCATCCAGAGCATGACCGGCATTTCCGGGGAAGCACAGGCACAGGCAGACGCCCTTGCACAGGAGGGCAAGACGCCGCTGTTCTTTGCCGGGGACGGAGAGCTGCTCGGCATCATTGCCGTTGCCGATACCGTCCGGGAGGATTCTCCGGCTGCAGTGAAGCGCCTGCGGGACATGGGCATCCGCGTTGTGATGCTCACCGGCGACAACGAACGCACCGCCGCCGCCATCGGACAGCAGGCAGGTGTTGACCGGGTCATTGCCGGCGTTCTGCCCGACGGGAAGGAATCCGTGATCCGGCAGCTCCAGGCCGCCGGCAAGGTCATCATGATCGGTGACGGCATCAATGATGCCCCCGCCCTCACCCGCGCCGATACCGGCATGGCCATCGGTGCCGGGACAGATGTGGCGCTCGATGCCGCGGATGTCGTCCTGATGAAAAGCCGCCTGTCCGATGCCGCTGCTGCCATCGCGCTTTCCCGCGGGGTGCTGCGGAATATCCGGGAGAATCTGTTCTGGGCATTCATCTACAACATCATCGGCATTCCCCTTGCGGCGGGCGCCTATATTGCCGCCTTCGGATGGGAGCTCAATCCGATGTTCGGTGCTGCTGCCATGAGCCTGTCGAGCTTCTGCGTGGTAAGCAATGCCCTGCGGCTCAATCTGCTGAACATCCGGGATGCAAGGCGTGACAGGGCACTGAGATCCCCCGTATCGCTGCCGGAGATCGACCTGCCGCAGCCGGCGGCCAAAACGCTTACTTTGCATGTCGGCGGCATGATGTGCCCGCACTGCGAGGCGCGGGTGAAAAAGGCGCTTGAAGCGCTTCCGGAGGTCGTGTCCGCCGATGTCAGCCATACCGCAGGAACGGCCGAACTGACGCTGCATGCAGACGCATCCCCTGACGTACTGCAAAAGGCGGTGGAGGACGCCGGGTATACCCTGGAATCCGGAAACGGTTAATTTCAGAAATCGCAAAAACGGATGCGCATTATAGCATTATACAGTGCATAAAGTATGGCAGAATCCTGAAAAACAGCCTTCCGCAGCTTTGCGGAAGGCTGTCTGTCTCAGATCACATAGAACCAGGCTTCATCCTGCTCCACATCCTCCTTTTCGGCGGGTGCAGGCTGCTTGTCGTCAAAATGAAAATGCAGCTCCTGCTGCCGGATGCTCACACGCGCCCCGGCAGGAACCGATTTCGTAATGAAGGCATTGCCGCCGATGACAGCATCATGCCCCACGACCGTTTCACCGCCGAGAATGGAGGCGCCGGAGTAGATCGTCACATTGTCCTCAATGGTCGGATGACGCTTCTTGCCGCGCAGGCTCTGGCCGCCGCGGGTCGAAAGCGCTCCAAGCGTCACGCCCTGGTATACCCGGACATGCTCACCGATTTCAGTGGTCTCACCAATGACGATGCCGGTGCCGTGGTCAATGAAGAAATACCGCCCGATGGAAGCGCCCGGATGGATGTCGATGCCGGTCTTGCTGTGGGCAAGCTCCGTCATGATGCGCGGGATCATCGGCACACCGAGAAGGAAGAATTCATGCGCAATGCGGTTGACCATGATCGCATACAGCCCCGGATAGGAATAGATGATCTCGGTCTTGCTGTAAGCGGCAGGATCCCCGTCAAATGCCGCCTGCACATCCGTTTCGATGAAATCGCGGATCTTCGGGATCTGATCGAGGAAGGCAAAGGTCAGCTCCTCGGCACGCTCCGTCACGTCCTGCTCCGGAGCATGCTCATACTGCGGATCATACCGCAGGACAATGGCGATCTGCTTGGTGAGCTTGTAGATCACATCCTCGAGCAGCATGGAAATATTGTTGCGCACTGTATAGACCTTGAATGCCTTGTTGCGGAAGTAGCCCGGGAATATGATGCGCTGGAGACTGCGCAGAACGATCTCCAGAACATCATTGTCCGGCAGATCAAAGGTCTTGACCTCATCGACCGTGCGGCCGCCCTGGTAATCCTCCAGGAGACGTCCCATCACGCCGTCGATCCGTTCTTCTAACTTGTGCATGGTATCACCTCATAATGCAGAGTATTCGTATAGTATTAGTATAGCATGGAATCGGATTTCTGTCAATGAATCCGAGCAATTTTTCAGAATGCTGTCACACTTGCCCGCATGCAGCCGTCTGTATAGGTGAGAGCAGCATTGTACAATCACGCTTGAAAATCAGAGAAGGGAGGAAATCCGGATGGAGCAGCGGGAGATCTTTGACCGTTACTATAACTATGTCTATGCCATTGTCAGCCGCATCCTGCGGGAGCACGGCACGGCAGAGGATGCCGAGGAATGTACGGCGGATGTCTTCCTCGAAGTATTCCGGCGGCTCGATACGATCCGGCCGGAGGGCTTGCAGGCGTATCTTGGAACCGCGGCAAGAAACCGCGCCATTGATCTGGCACGGACACTGACCCGCCATGCCCGGAATACCGCTTCTCTTGGCGAAGAGGCAGCCGGTGACCTGCCGTCCGGCGAGGATGTGGAGCGCGATTCGGAGCAGGCGGAGACCGCGCGGCTTCTCCTGGCACAGATCCGGGCGCTTGGCGAACCGGATGCCGCCATTCTCATTCAGAAGTTCTATTACGACAGCACCGCTGAGGAGATCGCCTCCGGGCTGGGCATGAATGCCGCTGCGGTACGCAAACGATGCAGCCGGGCGCTCAAACGGCTCCGGGAGCAGCTGACGGCAGCGGGGATCGGGTTTTGAGACAGAAAGGAGCAAGGGAGATGAAGGACAGGCAATTGCATGATCTGCTGCAGCATGCGGATCCGGAGGAAATTGCCGGATTCGATGCCCCCGGACGCGAACGGGTCTGGGCAAGGATCACAGAACAGACAGCAGGCAAGGACACAGATGCCCCCGGGAAGATCACGCGCCGGCGGGACTGGGTACGCATTCTCACTGTTGCGGCAGCGCTGGCATTCGTTTGCATGGCGGCAGCCGGCGGGGCATTCCTGCTGCGGCATCCGACGGAGCAGGGTGCCGGCAATGAAACGGTGCTGACGATGGAAACCTACCTGGCCGCACCGGAATCCACACAGGCACCGGAGAACGTACCGCCGCAGACCGAAGCGGAAACGGAGACCGCCGCGGAAGCCCCGGCGATTTCCGGCAGCGATTCCGGCGAAGGGCTTGCCGAGACAACAAGGGCAGACGGTGTCTATGCCGAACCGGAGGTGCGCAACGGTCCGAATCAGCCTTCCCCCTATTTCGGGAGCGGTGTGTGGTATACGAACAGCCTGCGTGACATCGAATGGATCGGGGCGGAGGGCTGTCTGGCATCGGCAGGCACCTACCTGTGCTTTACCGGGGACGGCAGCGGGTTTCTGTTCCTTGAGGGAAACGGCACGGAAACGCCATTTCAATATGAATACCACGGCGGAGACGATATGAATGTGACCTTCCGCTATCCGGAGACGGGCGAGGAATCGGAGGCCATTCTGGAGCTGAAGAATTTCACGGCCATCACGCTGACATACCCGGATCTCCGGAAGGATACGCTGCATTATGCGGGGGAATTTGACCCGGATGCGCATTTCTACAGCAATGACGAGCTTGCATCCATGACCGCAGACTGGTTCAATTACTTTTCGGACGGCTGCGTCCGGAATGTCACGGCAGTCACGGATCCGGATGCACCGGATCAGGTGATCCTCACCGTGGAATACGTTTCGTATGATCCGGAGACCTACACGGTCGGACGCTTCACGGCAAAGGGAGACACGCTTGACCTGACCGGGAAGCATCTGCAATAACAATGACACCCTCTGTACGGAACCAGTACAGAGGGTGTTTGCATTCAGATATTCCAGAACCGGTACATCTCAAAATATACGATCGCAATGACCGGCAGAACACAGCCGGCTGCATTGAGCAGCGTATCAACGACCTCTCCCCTGCCGTGCAGCTTCCGGCAGAAGGGCACGACCGCTGCCGCAGCGCAGACACCGGTGCAGACAAGCTGTCCGATGCCGATGCTCTGCATGGCCGGAGCCGGAATGCCGCCGGTATATTCCTCATAGATCACAATGGCCGCCGCAAGCAGCAGAAGCGATACGGCACGGGAGATCTCCCCTGCGGCCATGATGCCGCTGCATCCATAAGGCTCCTTCCGGCCGGTCAGTCTGCGCTTGATGCGAAGGCGCAGCAGGTAAATGCCAGCCACGACCGCCAGCAGATAGGCGGCGATTAGCGAGATCTCAGCCGGATAGCGCCTGTCCCGCAGCAGATCTGTCGAGGGCAGCTCCAGGCATTCCGTGCCGTCCGCAAGCGTTCCGGATCCGAGAAGCGTGACAGCTCCGGGATCCGAAAGCTGCACCAGGCCGTCACCGATCCGCTCCGCCTTGCCGTCCTCGGGAACCGCGATCCGGGCGGTCTGTAAATACGGCATGATCCGCAGCATTCCGCGATGGGTCGCGCGTGCGATCAGATAGGTTCCCTCCGTGTCAAATGGCTGCGGTTCTGCCGTCTGGTACCGGTACGATTCCGGTTGTCCCATTACCGCTTCCGGAACAAGGCTCAGGAAGCAATTGCCCTTCGGTTCATTGGTCATGACCACATAGCCGGTTTTCGAGACAGGATCAATTTCCATATCTGCCGTTCCGAACAGCGTTGCGCCGCTGTGACCGTACATTCTGACCGCGCCCTCCGTACACCAGAATCCGTGACAATTGACCGGAACCTCCGAATTTCCATAGAAATCCGTCCCGGTGAACATGAGCTGCTGCGTTTCAGGATGCATGAACAGCGGCGCATTCCCGTCTGCAAGCGCCTGTGCATAGGTCACCAGATCGCGCAGCGTACCTGTTGCCGCACCGGCGGGATACGGCATGATGTAGTCCTGCATCGTGCCAAGATCCACGGCATGACTGAGCATCATGCTGAACCGGTAGGCATGCATCTGTGCGCGTTTTCCGTAAACCCATTCGTTATCGGTATGCGCCGCATCCACCGCCGTATGCTCCATGCCGAGGACATCAAAAATATGCGCATGGACATAATCACAGAAGCGCTCCCCTGTGATGCATTCGACCACATAGCCTGCGACTGCTGCACCGTAATTGGAATACGCCGTGACCTCGCCGGGGCGGTGTATCTGTGCCGGCTCGATCGTCTGCAATGCCTCCTTCAGCGGAAGCACCCGACTCTCCTCCCCCGTCCAGGCAGGATGCACGGTCTCCTGCCAGCCGGCATTGTGATTCATCAAATGGTACATGGTGATCGGATCGTCATAGGACAAATGCTGGAAGAATCCCTCCGGCAGATAGTCCCGCACATCCCGGTCAAGCTCGATCCTGCCCTGCTCATAAAGCTGCATCACGCTCACCCAGATCAGCGTCTTGGTAATGCTGCCCCATTCATAGACGGATTCCGCATCTGCCGGGATCTCCTGCATCACATCGGTATACCCATAATAGTGCTCAAAGAGAATCTTGTCTCCCTGAAAGACCGCCACTGCCGCAGAGGCATACTGATCGTTGTTCTCTTTTTTCTGCGGATGGTTTTCCTCCGAAAGCTGCTCTGCCAGCTCCCCTGCCGTCAATCCGGAGGGCAGCGTGACCTCTGCCGCCTGTGCATGCAGCGGCAGAAGCATCGTACAGGCGCAGGCAAGTGCCGCGATCCTGTTCAGAATGGATTTCATGGCTGTCCCTCCTTACAATTCCCGGTCTTCATAGTCCATCACAGTCGCAGCATACTGGTAGATCACCTCAAGGATCCCCGCTGCCAGCATCACGATCCCAAGCAGCCGGCCGTCTGCCACCTGCGCGGCCGATACGATCAGATCGACCGCAAGCAGCACCACGCTGCCAACTGGGATCATTCCGATCATGGCGCCCATGGCAAGCAGCCACACTGCCAAAAAGAAGACGGCGCCCGCATTGGACACAATGGTCTGCTTCAGGCTTTTCTGCGTTTTTGCACCGTCCGTTTTCACGCCCATCATCCTGCCGAAAGCCTGCGTATCCTTGAAATAGCTGTGCAGACCGTTGGCGGCTGCATACAGCCCGATGACAAAGCATACCAGGAACCACATATTCAGTACCCAGACAGCGGAGCGGCCGGTCACCTCTGCCATTTTCTCCAGAATTTCAAATTCCTGCGTTTCCCGGTAGAGCCGCAGCGCCAGCGACAGCCGCATGAGCGCATAGAACACACCGGAGGAGACCAGGAAGGCACCAAGCAGCAGCGTAAAGCGCGAGCGCACCAGGTCGCGCCGCGATACCGGAAGCAGCGCCCAGAGCTTTGTGCTGCGGTACTTCACCTCATTCGTGAAAATGACCGTCGGCAGAAAGCCTGCGATCAAAGGCGGTATCATCACGCCGAACAGCGGAGAGACAAAGAAACCTCCGCCGCCGAAGATCAGGAGAATGGTGACAGCCAGCGCAGTCACATTGTTTTTCCCGCCCTGCATTGTGATCAGATCCGTCCGGATCAGGTCACGGATGCGTTTGAGTTCTGTTTTCATGCAGATTCCCCCTTACAGCTCACGCAGCTCCATGCGGCGTGCGGTCAGTTCCCCGAGGATCATGCAGACCGCCCAGGCGACCAGATGCGCAATGACGGCTGCTTTGAGAAAGCCGGCCGTCGTATCCGGCAAGCTCGGCGCGACGGCCGGCAGGATGTCGGCATTGACCAGCGCAAAGAAGCCCAGCGCCGCTGCCGTAAACACACCCATTGTAATCAGGAGGATCCGCATTTTATTCTCGCGTCCAAAGATCTGACCCATCGTCTCCATGTAGGCTGACGACACGATCATTACCATGCAGAACAATACGAAAACAAGCAGTAAACCCGGATTCATGCCATCCGTGTGCATCTCCTCAATGATCATTTTCAGCTCCGGCGCCTGCACGGGCATATGCCGGTAGACCGTCGATCGCAGAGAGACCAGATACACCGCAGATGTCAGAATTTCAACGGCCAGATTCAGCAGGAAGATGTAATGGAACCGGGCACGCACGATATTCCGGCGGCTGACTGGCAGGATGCCGTACATCCGTCTGAGCTCCGCCTCGCTGCTGCCGTCCTGCTGCAGGAACAAAGATCCCAGAAACAGCAGCGCCAGGCTTGCCGGAGGCAGCCAGAGATAGGCAAATGCAATGAGTCCCGCGACCCCCAGACAGGCACCGGGCAGCATATTTCTCCGGACGCTGACGAAATCAAAGTGCATCATGTGCAGGATGTCTCTCATGCTTGTCCTCCTTTGCGATGTAGACCAGGATCTCGTCGATGCTTGCCTTTTCCGATTCGATCACGGACGGCATTCCGGCGAGCGCGTCGGCAGGAAGCATTGCCTCGAAGCCGTTGCGGTAGGCATGGAAGCCGATGCACTGTGTCCTCTTTTCGGCGGGCAGCTCGGATTCCGCGCCCTTGATGACGACATATTTTTCCGTCAGATCATCCCGCGTGCCGGTATACCAGACCCGGCCGCCGTGCAGGATCGTCACATAATCCGCGATGCGTTCCACATCCGCGGTGATGTGTGTGGAAAACAGCACACCGCAATTCTCATCCGCGATGTATTCGGCCAGAATATCCAGCAGTTCATCCCGCGCCACCGGATCCAGACCGCTTGTCGGCTCGTCCAGGATCATCAGCTCTGCCTTGTGGGAGAGCGCCACGGCGATCATGAGCTTCATTTTCATGCCCTTGGAAAAATCGCCCACGCGCTTGTTGTCCGGCAGCCCGAACGAACGCAGTCTCCCCAGGAATTCCTCCTTTGACCAGTTCCGGTAGAAGGGGCGAAGCTGCTGCTCGATCTGCCTTGCCGTCAGGTGCTCGGCCATGTACAGGCTGTCGAATACCACGCCCATCCGCTCCTTGATGGTGATGGTGTCGGTCACGCTGTCCAGGCCAAAAACAGAGATCTTGCCGCTGTCGATCTTCGCCATATTGAGAATGGAACGGATGGTCGTTGTCTTGCCGGAGCCGTTCTCCCCGACAAAGCCCATGATATACCCCCGCGGAAGCGCAAAGCTCACATCCCGCAGCGCAAAATCCCCGTAGGACTTGCACAGTCCTGTGATCTCCAGAATATTGTCCATATTATCCCTCCAGAAATTGTCTGAGTGCGTCCATGATCTCCGCATCGGAGAGCCCCGCATTGCGGCCGTTGGTGACAGCCTTCTGCAGGCCGTCCTCCATCTCATAGAGCATCCGCTCACGCAGAAGCTCGTTATTGCGCGGCGCTACAAAATAGCCCTTGCCGGCGACGGATATGATGAATCCTTCCTCCGCAAGGTCATTGTAGGCGCGTGTGGTGGTGATGACGCTGATCCTGAGATCGCGGGCAAGCTGGCGGATGGACGGCAGCTGCTCGTCCTCCGGGATCTGTCCGGCCAGGATCTGTTCCTTCATCTGCTGCTCGATCTGTTCATAGATCGGCAGCTCGGATTTGTTCTTGATAACGATTTTCATGAAGAGCTCCTTTGACATACTGTCTATATCGTGTTATATACAGTATAGCACATGTGATCCCGGTTGTCAATAGGGAGGAGAAACTTTTTTCAGGGAGCTTCCCTTCGCGCATTCCCCTGATAAAACAATCTCCCTCCCAGGTGCGGGGAGGGAGATCACAGGCAGCAATGCCTTATTCATAAAATTCAAACAGCTCCTCGACAGTTGTATGGAATACTTTGGCAATATCCATAGCCAGCTTCAGCGACGGATTGTACTGTCCCTTTTCAAGGCGAATGATCGTTTCGCGGCGGACACCAACAAGCTCCGCAAGCTCGCCCTGCTTCATGTCCAGCCGTGCCCGGTATTCCTTGATCTTCGTTTTCAGCTCAGCCATTATTCCGCCTCTTCCCCGATTCCCAGCGCTCTGTCGAAAACAAGAAACAATGTGCTTCGCAAAAACAGAGCTGCACAAATGAAAATCAGATACCGCGAAGCAGGGATCGCATGAAAGCGTCCGCGCATATACATCATGCCGAGTACAGCGACCAGCACCCACATGACGACGGTATTCGCTTTGCCGAGATGCTGTCTGGCAAGCTCATCATTTTTCTCAAACTTGCCATCAAAGCATAGTGCCACCAATATCGGCAGAACATGGAACCAGTCTACCCAATTCTCCTTAAATATGATGATCAGCATGGTCACCAGAGATAATACAGCAAAAAGAACGTGATACAATCTGAGCGACTTGATTTTGGTTTCCTTTTTCATAATGATCCCTCCTTGGTGTGACGTTTTTATCACCTTATGTTACAATTATATCACCAACAAAGCGAAATGTCAATAGAGAAGTGATCAATTTATCACTTTTGTAGAGCATGACAAATAATCATATTTCTTTTCGTGCAGGGTATACAAAATAGCAAGTCCCTCCTCTGTCATAAAGGAATCTCCCTCCCCGTGTACAGGGGAGGGAGCGTATTGGTATTATTCCCAGAACATGACCATATCCCGGACGGTATCATACAGATACGGGCAGGTGCGGGTGATGCTGCTGTCACGGACTCCGATCGTCAGCAGCCAGACAATGCCCATGCTCACAAGGATCGCCGTCCATGCACCCGCATAGCCTCTGCTGCTGTGCTGCCGCATTCCGGCGCTGCGCAGAATGGCAATGACGGATACCAGCACCAGCAGCGGCATGATGTCGCTGACATAGCGCTGTGCCGTACCGCCCATGCAGAACTCCGCCCATGCCGTCACGACCGGCAGAATGACACCCAGGACAAGCAGCGCATTATGCTGCCAGGCTGCGACGCCGTGCAGGGCATAGCTGTTCTTCCGGCGCCCTGCAAACGGTACCAGGAACAGGCCGAGCACGATCATCGGA
Organism: uncultured Ruminococcus sp.; assembly: GCA_902783005.1. Lineage (GTDB taxonomy): Bacteria > Bacillota > Clostridia > Oscillospirales > Ruminococcaceae > UBA3855. Next base: position 42,854 of record CACZPI010000025.1, read on the forward strand.
TACGTCAGCACCGCGACCGCATTCTCACTGAAGCTGTAATGGCCGTAATTCCAGCGGACAACGAAATCCGGCTCGAAATAGGGGAAGGTATCCCTTGCCCGCGGCGTCTGGAAGAAATAATGCAGCAGCATATACGGCAGATCCGCCACGCTCATGCGGTTGGCCTGGATATTGCTGACCGTGAGCTGATAGCCGGCGCCGAAATCAAACGGCGAGCCGAAGCGTGCCTTGTTATAGGCAAAGAGCACGCATGCTCCCGCCATGACCGGGATCAGGAAGCAGCCTGCCTGACCGATGCGGGAACGGATCGTCATGCGCTTGTTCAGGAGGATCCCGATAAAGAACGGCGCGAGCACCAGCGATGCCATGGCCAGATCCGGACGGGAGCCCGCACAGAAGGCCAGTGCCGCACCGCTGCCGGTCAGCAGCAGGCAGCGTCCGATGCCCTGCGGCCTTGTCAGCGCCGTAAAGCCCAGCCAGAGCCCCAGGAACAAGAAGCACATGCCCGAGAGCACCGGCAGATTATACCGCAGCGCGGTATTGGCTTCATACCCGATGCCCGATACGCAGACCGCACCTGCCATGCAGCCCATGAGCAGCAGCAGATTCGGCCGGGGCACCGTCAGATGCACGGCAGCCAGGAGCATTTCGCACAGGAACAAGGCCGCCAGCACCGCAAAGAATGTGCAGGCCATTGAAAGCGGAGGCATCTTGCCGCCGGAGAGCGCATAGAACGGCATATAGAACGCCACCACCGGCGCTGCGCCGAAATAGCAGTAGTAATGCCCGTCATAATAGGCATAATCCCAGTGATAATAGGCATCCGATGCATCGCGCTGATCCTTGTCGTAGACATTCTCGAATTCCGCCAGCTTTTCATCCGGCGGAATATCCAGATATACCTGTCCCAGATCAAATGCTTTGAAGGTCGCGGCATACGGATCCCAGACGTAGTCGAGATGCGGGTCATAATCCGCCGGCTTGTCCGCAGGGCGGGTCAGCAGCAGCATGGACGATGCGCAGACAACTGCCACGACCTGCACGGCGATCCTGTGTGCCGTCTTATGCCGGTCATAGCGGATCCGATGCAGGCTGTACATCCGGATGGCAAGGACAGCCGATCCGATCACAAACAGGAGCAAAAACCGCAGAATCGAAAAATGGAACGGCACCTGCCCGGTGACCCGGATGCCGTGGAGCGTCAGGGGAATATCCACCGAGGAAAAATTCAGCACCAGCCGGCGCACCTGTCCGTAGGGCTGGAAGCTCAGGACACATTTCCCGCCCGGGGCATTCGTCCAGATCTTGCGGATGTTCTGCTGTGTCGTGGAGAAATTGTCGTCGGTCATGCTCATAGTGAGCTGGAAAGGCAGCCGCACCTCGGCATCCCCCTGCTCGATGTCGAGCACCAGTGCGCCGGCACCCAGCGGAATGTCCTCGAGCGTAATGGAGGCATTGCCGATGATGGACAGCTCGTCCCCGATCCTTTCGGCAGAGCCGGAATAATTCGTCAGCACCAGATCCTTGCTGATCTTCTGTGCGCCGAAGCTGCCGGCATTGAACAGGAAGATCTCCAGCACCAGCACTGCGATGCCGAGCATGCAGATCTGCACCATCAGGCGGTGCAGCTTTGGCTGGGTCTTGCGGGTCTCGGGCGTCTTGTCCGGTTTATGTGTCCCGGCTGCTTTTGGTATCTTGTTTGCTTTTTTGGATGACATAGGAATCCCCTCCCGGATCGTATTCTGTTCAGTAAGACGTCTGAACAGGTCAAAATTGCGGGCAGCGCTGCATTTTTGTCAGATCGGCGCAGTGCCCGGCTTGTTTCCTGGATATTCTGTCGGATCTGACGGTCAGGATCCGGTACCGCTGTATTTCATGGCGCCGTACATCCAGAACCGGTAGCTCAGGAAGAAAAAGACGACGCCGATCACCGGCGAGAGCCACGACAGCAGCGGCACCTCATCCGGCCGCAGGATCACCAGACTCGGATAATACGCGATAAATGCGATCGGCATGAGAAAGGTGAATACGAACCGGAACACCGGACTGAAGATCGTGACCGGATAGCGGGCGTAATCCTTGAAGCGCGTGACGAAATCCAGAACATAGAAGGAATTCTGGATCCAGAAGCAGGTCGCCGCCGCTGCATTCTGCAAGGCGATCATGACCAGCGATGCCGTCAGGAGAAATACCAGCAGCTTGACGACGGCCAGCACCGTCACGGCAAGTCCCAGCTTGCCCCAGGCATACACGATCATGGCAATGCCGAAGGCGAGTTGTCCGAGCCCCTTGATGTCAAAGACCTCTGACTGGTAATAGAAGAACAGATTGACCGGCCGGAAGCAGTATTTGATGAAATCGCCTGAATACACATACTGCCGCAGGCTCCAATTGTTGTCGAACAGGCATTGCACCGGTGTCAGGGAGACCAAAGAGAATCCGTAGAGGAACAGGATCTCATAGTAGCCCCACCCGCCGATGGACGGGAAATTCCGGAAGAGGATCCAGAAGCTCACAAAGCCTGCGACATTCGTGGCGATCATGCCGACCGTGGAAATGATGAAATCGGCGCGGTAGCTCATTTTGCTTTTCAGATCCTGCGCCAGGATCATGCCGTACAGGCGCAGGTAAAATCCCAGTGTATGCTTCATTGTTCAGCCTCCGTTCACGGTGATTTTCCGGATGGAGACCTTCCAGAAGGCCATGCTTGCCAGTCCCATGACGACCACCCAGACAGCCTGTGTGCCAAGGATCTGCAACACATTCTGCATCTGCGGCTCACCGTCGAGCAGCAGCGTCAGCGGTGCATTGTAGATCGACTGGAACGGCAGGCACAGCGCCACGGAATGCAGCGGCTCCGGGAAGAATGCCAGCGGAATGGTCGCACCGGACAGCAGCAGGACGATCACCTGCTTCATGATGTTGATGCCCCAGATGGATTCCGTGTACAGACAGATGGTGCCGACCAGGAAATCAATGCTGTAATTGATCGAGACCGCCAGCACGACGGAGATCACGAAGAACAGCAGATTCACCCCGAAGCGGATGGCGCCGTGCGTCACGGCTGCCACGATCAGGAAGGTCGGCAGGAAGGTGAAGAAGAACTGCGTGACAAAGCTGCCGGAATACGCCCAGAACAGGTATTTCCGGTATTGCATCGGCCGGAGCAGCTCCAGCACGATCTGGCCGGACTGGATCGAACGGCCGATCTCCCAGACGATGTACATATCCATGAAGCCGAACAATGCGGTGGCCAGCACCAGATAGATCAGCGTGTCATTGAAGGTCATGCCGCTGACGGTCTCCGTTCCTGCGGCGGCATAGATCGACTTCCAGAGGAAAAAGGTCACGATCAGATAAAGCAGATTGCCGAGCACCATGATAAATGCCGACAGGCGGAATTGCAGCGATTCCATGATCCCGGCGCGGGTGAGGGTGACATAGCGTTTCAGATTCATTGTACCCCCTCCTCGTAGATCTTCTTGATGATCTCCTCCGTGGAGATCTCCTGAAGCTGCATATCGCGGATGGTGTACTGCTTTTGCAGCTGCGCGAGTACGTCGATCACATGCGCCCGCGATTCGTCCACAAGCACGGAGATCCATTCGGTATCCGCGCTGACCTTCAGCTCCGGCAGCATCTTCTGCATGGCGGCTGCCTGTGCGGCGTGATCGCCGTCGGTGCGCAGCTTCAGGGTGCGGTAGGAGCCGAAGAAGCCTTTCAGATGCTCCATATCGTTGTCATAGAGCATCTTCCCCTTGTCGATGATGACAACTCTCCTGCACAGGGCATCCACATCGCCCATATCGTGGGTTGTGAGTATGACCGTGGTGTGCTTTTCCTGATTGAGCGCCTGAATGAGCGTGCGGATCTTGGCCTTCATCGACACATCCAGGCCAATGGTCGGCTCATCGAGGAATACGATCTTCGGATTGTGCAGGAATGCCGCCAGAATGTCGCTGAGGGTGCGCTGTCCGAGGGACATCTGCCGGACGGGCTTGTGCAGAAGCGGTTCAAGATCGACCAATGACCGGTAAAGCTCGAGCATATGCGTATAATCCGCATCGGGAATGCAGTAGATCTCCTTGAGCAGCCGGTAGGATTCGATGAGCGGCAGCGCCCACCAGAGCTGCGAGCGCTGCCCGAAGACAACACCGATCTGCTGGGCATTGCGGGTGCGGTTCTCGTAAGGGACATTGCCGCTGACCAGGATCTCGCCGGAGGTCGGCTCCAGAACGCCGGTCATCATTTTAATGGTGGTGGATTTGCCGGCGCCGTTCGGCCCGAGATAGCCGACGATCTCGCCCTGCTGCACCTGCATGGAAATATTGTCCACGGCGCGGACGATCTTGTAATCGCGGGAAAAGAGATCCTGAATGCTTCCCTTCAATCCCTCGCGGCGGTTGAGGACTTTGAATTCTTTGGTAACGTTTTTGATTTCGATGACAGATGACATGATAGCCTCGCTTTCAGTGACAGAATGTATTGTCTGTAATGACAGTATGTCGGATAAGTACCAGTATAGCACATAATACAGGGAATGTCAAGAAAACGCCAGCAGCATCGCCAGGATCACGGCAGGCACCGTCACGGTGTCGATCTCACTCGGGGACACAAGCTCCGTCAGCGTTCCCGCTGCCGCACCGGCCGGCACCATAACAGCCGCCTGCACCGGGGACATGCCGCCATGCAGCAGCACCGCCGCGCCCGCAGCAGCGCAGACTATAAACATTGCGGCGCTGCCCTCCCAGGATTTCTTCCCGTCGGTCAGGCGCCAGCGGATCTTGTGCCTGCCGAAGGGGATCCCGACAAGCGCGGCTGCCGCATCCCCCGTTCCCCACATCAGCACCGCCGCCATGCAAAGCGCCGGCTTTCCGAAGATCCCCCATGCCACAGCTGCCAGCACTGCATACATGCCGAACAGCATGATCAGGCTCCGGCGGATCTCATGGCTGCTCTTCTGCACAAAGAACCTTGCAAACCACGGATACGGCTCCAGGATCCGCAGGATCGGATAGATCACCGCGGCAGCCAGCACCGCCGTCAATGCCGCTGCCTGCCAGCTTTCCGCCCGCGCCGTCATCCAGGTGATGCAGGTGAAGGCGATGATATGCAGGAGCTTGCGGAAGACAAAATCCGGAATGCGCTTGACCAGCAGCCGGATCACCAGCACTGCCGCCACGCACGGTGCCAGAAACAGCACCAGATCCCGGATGCAATGGAGCATCTGCACGATCACCGGAATGCCGAGGAGCAGCTCCCGGTAATGCAGAAACAGCATGGCTGCGCCGAGCACCGTCAGAATGACGCCCGTGACCAGACCGACTGTGCGGTTGTTGACACGGTTGGCAAACTGCGCGGAGATCAGGGAGGCCAGCGTCGCAAAGCCAATGCAGAGCAGCAGCGGGAGCCACTTTTCCAGAATGATCGCGGGGTGGATCAGGATGTGGCTGACCGAAGCGATCAGCGCGGTAAAGGTCATGATAAAGGTGCTTGTCCCGACCGCAGGCTTGAGCTCCATGCCGAGGAATGCCGTAAAGACGACCAGCATCATCATGCCGCCGCCCGATCCGACAAACCCCGTTCCAAAGCCGATGGTCAGGCCGAAAAACAGTGAGATCAGCACGCCGCGCACCGTAAGCCCCGCGCCCCTTGCCGCCGTTTCCTTCCGGGAGGTATCGGGCTTGACAAGAAACCGGATGCCGATGCAGAAGGTCAGGAAGAGCGTGAAGCTCCCGAGCACCACATTGCCGGCCTTCCACGCCGCAAAGCTGCCCACGGTACACATGCAGACAATGCAGGCCAGCATGATCCAGCCGCGTTTCAGGTCGATGTTTTTATTGCGGATATAAATGCCCGTCGTGACTGCCGAGCCGAGAATATCGGAGGCAAGCGCGATCGCCGTTGCCTGATATGCCCCGGTCTCCCCCGCAAAGGACGGGCACAGGGTAATGAGCACCGGCACCATGACCGTTGCTGCCGAAAGTCCGGCAAGCCCCGTCCCGATGCCCGCACCGACGGCCGCCAGGATCATCCAGAAATATTCCATTGGCATGCTCCTTATCGTTTTTTTCTCATTATAACATATTTGTCCGGCTTTATCAAGAAAAATCTCTTGCAATCTGCCTCCGGATGCGGTATACTATTTATAAGTAGAAAGGAGGTCTGCATGGAATACGAAATGACGCTGCGCCCCGAGCCGTTTGCGGCAGTCAGGGCAGGCTACAAGACCATCGAGCTGCGGCTGTATGACGAAAAGCGCCGGCTGCTCTCCCCCGGCGATACCATCCGCTTTACCTGCACGGCGGATCCTTCCGCATCCGTTGTCAGGCGCATTGCGGCGCTGCGGGTATTTCCGGATTTTGCCGCGCTCTACCGGGAGCTGCCGCTTCTGCAATGCGGGTATGCGCCGTTCACCCTTCCCGAGGCCGATCCTGCGGACATGGAGGCATTCTACTCCCGCGAGGAGCAGGTGCAGCACCAGGTCGTCGGCATTGTACTCGAGGAAGCGCCCCTGCAGCGGTTCCTGCCGGGACATGCGGGGGAGATTCCGGACTGCTCCGGATTTGAGAAGGCGCTTGCCGAGGTGCGAAGCGGCCTGAAAACCACGCACTGGATCTGGTATCTGTTCCCGCAGCTCCGGGGACTGACCATTGATCCCGTGACGGAATATTATGCACTCGACGGCACTCCGGAAGCACAGGCATTCCTGACGCATCCGGTTCTGGGCATGCATCTGCGGGAGCTGACACAGGCTGTCCTTGACCTGGGGCTGGACGATCCGATGGCGATATTCGGCCGGACAGATGCCCACAAGCTCCATGCGAGCATGACGCTGTTCGATCATCTTGCACCGGGGGATGTCTTCGGGCGGGTGCTGGAGCAATACTGCATGGGCATGCCGCAGGCGGATACGATGGCATTATTAGAGAAATAAAAACAGAAAGGGTATGTATGAAGATGAGAAACCACATCCGGAAATCCCTGCTGTCCGTCCTTGCGGCAGCAGCCATGACCATTGCAGCGATCCCGGCATTCCCTGCCGCCGCGCAGGAGACAAAGCTGATCGCGCTGACATTCGACGACGGGCCGAATACCACGACCACCAACGAGGTGCTTGACATTCTCGAGCAGTACAATGCCAAGGCATCCTTTTTCCTGATCGGTGACAACATCAATGCCGAAAGCGCCGTGTCCGTCAAGCGTGCCTATGACATGGGCATGGAGATCGACAACCATTCCAAAACGCATTCCAACATGTCCAAAATGACCCCGGAGGAGATCCAGGCCGAGATCGCCTATGTGGATGAGAAGGTCACGGAGATCATCGGAGAGCCGACGAAATTCTTCCGCCCGCCGTTCATTGATACGAGCGACACCATGTACGAAGCCATTGAGATCCCGTTCATCTGCGGCATCGACTGTCAGGATTACATGCCTAATGTCGGCGCCGAGGAGCGTGCGCAGTACATTCTCGACGGTGCCAGGGACGGCGTGATCGTGCTGCTGCATGATGCGGCAGGAAATGACAACACCGTGGAAGCCCTGAAGATCGCCATGCCGGAGCTGGCAGCGCAGGGCTATGAATTCGTGACGCTCACCGAGCTGTTCCGGCGCCAGGGCGAAACGCCGAAGCGGAATCTGATCTACACAACCGTAGCAAAATACCCCTGCACGGATTACACGCTATACAAGGAGATCGAAGCGGGGCCTGCCGACCGCATCCCGTTGGATGCCGCGCTCCTTGCCTCGCTCGGGGACACCTACGCCATTGAGGTAAGCTACAGTGGCAATCCGGATCCGCCGGTCGCGGCGCTCCAGAGCTGGACAGCCAGTCCCCCGATCTGGCATGCGGTTCAGCCGTTCTATTCCAACGGAGACAGGGCGGTATTCCTTGCGTCGGATCTGCTCGGCGCACTTGAAGAGATCGGTGCAGGCTATACCGATCTCGACGGCATTACGCTGTCTGCCTACGGCGGCGAGATCACCCTGACGGATGCACGCATTCTTGTCAAGGGAGAGCCTGCGGAAACAGTCGCGGGCGATGTGACCGGAGACGGCGCATGCAGCATGCTCGATGTTGTGGCACTCCAGAAATGGCTCGTCTGCGCAGGCAGCATTTCCGGCGGCAAGGCCGGGGATCTGAATGCGGACGGCGTGATCGACATTCTGGATCTGGC
>CACZPI010000026.1 GCA_902783005.1 uncultured Ruminococcus sp.
CGGCAACAACATTGTGCAGGGTATCGGCGGGACACAGTGTGTGCTGCAATTCAGCGGTAAAGGCATTGAATGTGCCCCCGGCGACCTAATTGTCAGAAGATGAGTGGTGGATTTCTTCCCGCCAACTACATAAGGTCGGGTGCTTTTAGTAAGTCAAAGCGCACTGTATCTCCGAGAGACACCGGACTTGTTCCCAAGGACAGGAAAAATCCACTCCGCGATAATCTCGTCATTTCTACATAAGAGAAAAAGTGTCGAATTTTCGGAACTTTTCTTATGCTCTCTATTTTTTTCTAGACATCAATACCACGCACTCAACGTGCGCCGTTCCCGGAAACAGATCCACCGCCCTGACACGTTCGGGAGTGTAGCCGTATCCGGAAAATGCACGGGCATCCCTGGCAGCAGTAGCGGGATTGCAGGAGATCATCACGATGCGGGAGGGTGCCATAGATACAACCGCATCAATGGCCGCCTTGTCGCAGCCCTTCCGCGGCGGATCCAGGATCACAACATCCGGCCGTATCCCCTCCTCTGCGAGCTGCGCCGCGATCATGCCGGCATCACCGCACCGGAATTCTGCATTACGGATACCCGCTTCGGCTGCATTTCGTCTGGCATTTTCAACCGCCTGCGGAATGACCTCCACTCCGATCAGCTTCCCGATCCGGGATGCCATCGACAGTCCGATCGTTCCTGCGCCGCAGTATAGATCCAACAGCGTTTCCGCTCCGTGCAGATCGGCATACGCTGTCCCGATCCCGTACAGCCGTTCTGCCTGTGGCGTATTCACCTGATAAAAGGAATGCGGCGACAGAGAAACGGCATTCCCGCACATGGTATCCCGGATCGTCTCCGTTCCCCAAAGCACCGAAAGCTGCTTCCCCAGGATCACATTCGTCCTGTCCGGATTGACCGATTCGGATATGCTGACAACCTCCGGGAATGCCGAGCAGATCTCCCCCAAAGCCGCAGCAACCTTCTTTTTCACAGAGCGGCGCACCACCAGACACAGCAGCATCTCCCCGCTGTGATACCCCTGCCGGATGTAAATGTGCCGCAGCTCGCCGGCATGCTTCTGCTCGTCATAAGCAGTCACGCCGCAGCGTTCCAGCACCGGAAGCAAAAATTCGAGCAGCTCCCCGAACCGATCCGGCTGCAGCTTGCAGTGCGTACAGGGAATGATCCGGTGGCTGTGCTTGGCATAGAATCCGCAGACCAGATGGCCGTCCTGCTCTGCGACCGGGTACTGTGCCTTGTTCCGGTAGCCGCACCGGGATTCATCTCCCAGGATCGGTTCAAATTCCGGATCCAGACCCCCGATGCGTGCAAAGGCATCGCGCACGAACTGTTCCTTGTACTGCAGCTCCGCCTCATAAGTCACATGCCGGAATACACAGCCGCCGCATTGCCGGAATACCGGGCAATCGGGCTCTACCCGCTCCTGCGAAGGATGCAGCAGCTCCTCGACAATTCCAAACGCATAGGATTTGAGCACCTTCACGATACGCACACGCAGGCAGTCTCCGACCGCCGTCATCGGCACAAATACCGCCATGCCGTCAATCCGGCAGACACCGGCACCCTCCGTGGTCATCCCGGTGATCTGCGCTTCATAGATCTCATTTTTCTGCATTATCTCTCATGTACCAGCTTTCCGGTGATGTGCTCAGGGGTCAGTGCAAATACCATCACACCCGGCCCTGAATGTTCGATTTCATACTGGATGTACCCTTCATCCTCTGTGAATTTGTAGCTCAGACGCCGGCTGATGTCAAGAGCCCTTTCGTGATCCTCAATGATCTCGATTCTCCCGAAGACGATCACGCTTTCAAAATCCAGCCACCAGTTTCCGGCTTCCTGAGTGCCCTGGTTCATCACGCAGAAGCTGGCCTTGTCGCTGCGTCTGATCGAATCGGTGCGGTGTCCGTTCCTGCCGCTGTGAAAATACAGCTTTCCGTCCTCCTCACAGTACCAGTGATTGAGCGGCATCGCATAGGGATAGCCGTCATCCCCCTGTACCGCAAGCACACCGCGCTTTTCCTCCTTCAGGATCCGGATGCAGGTCTCACGGTCAAGTGCCTGCTTTGCTCTTGCGACCTCACGAAACATGGTTTTCCTCCTGCATTTTTCTGAGAACCGCTTCGATCTCCTGCTTCTTCTCCATCATCAGGTCAAAACGGTCAATATATTCATACGGAAATTTATAATTCATCACGCGCGTTATATCCCCGCCCGGTGCGATCAGCTTGGTCGATGCCGCGCAGCCTGCTCCAAGGATGGTCTGGGTCTCATCCATAATGAGAATGTTGTACAGATTCTCCTTACCGGGCTTGGCATAGCCGACATTCTCCAGATTGCCGATCGTGTTTTTCTGCCGGTACAGATAGTACGGCATCCAGCCGCCCGCGGGAAGCTGCCTTGCTGCAAGCTCTGCCATGCGTTCGACTGCCGGGACTGTATTCTGTACGGCATCCGACTGGTACATTGTGGCCGAACGCTTCACGGATAAGGTATGGACGGTAATGCTTTCGGGATCGAGCGCCATCACACGCGACAGGGATTCCGCGAAGCCCGCTTCATCATCCCCGGGAAGTCCGGCGATCAGATCCATATTGATGTCATCAAAGCCAACCGCACGCGCTGTTTCAAATGCATCGAGCACCTGCTGAACGGTATGCCTCCGGCCGATGGTCTCCAGAACATGGTCATGCATGGTCTGGGGATTGATCGAAATGCGGGTCGCACCCATTTCACGGATCACCCGCAGTTTTTCCTCCGTAATGGTATCCGCACGGCCGGCCTCCACGGTATATTCCCGCGCTCTGTCAATGGCAATGTGTGCGGCCGCCGCCTCCATGACCGTGCGAAGCTGTGCGGCATTCAGGGAAGTCGGAGTGCCGCCGCCGATATAGACCGACTGCACCGTCAGGCCATAGCGCCGGATCATATCCCCGAGAACCGCGATCTCCTCACAGAGCTTGTCCACATAGGCAGGGATCAGCTTGTAGGCGGTTTCCATGGAATGCGACACAAACGAACAATAGCTGCACCGCGTCGGGCAGAAGGGAACGGAGATATACAATCCGATCTCCTTGCTGCTGTGCGGCAGGATCGGCTGTTGAATACGGGCGGTCGTCAGCGCAAGCTGCATTTTCGCATCGCTGATGCGGTAGCACTGCTGCATTTCTTCGGCAGCTTCCTCCAGGGATCGTCCCTCAGCCATCTGCAAAAGCCTGCGCACCGGACGAATGCCCGTCAGAAGCCCCCACGGCGGTGTATAGCCCGTCAATTCGTGCAGCACATCATACAGCATCCGGCACAGTGTCCATTCCTGCACGCTGCGGTCAGCATCCGGCGGGAGCGTGTCCTGTTTTTCCCCTTGCTGCCCGTGCAGAAGGATCTGCACCCGAAGGCATACCGGGGAATGCCTGTCCGCATTTTCCGTGCGCTCTGTCAGCAAAATATTGGGGATCTCCTCCGGGATCACGCCGTCCTCGCAAAGGATGAAACGCACCCCGGGAATAAAGAGCTTTGCGGTCGCCTGCACCTCATAGCCGAACGGATGACCGCAGAACACCAGTGCATAATTGCCTTTTTCCATTTTGCTTACCTCAGATAGGGATTGTACTGCTTTTCATGAGCAAGAGTCGAGCTGCCGAAATGGCCGGGGTAGATCTCATAATCCCCTTCCATTGCCGCAAGCCTTGCAAGGGACTGACGCATTTCCTGCGCATTGCCGCCCAGGTCGATCCGTCCCATGCTGCCTTCAAACAGGGTGTCCCCTGTGAAGAGATACTTCCCTGTCCGGTAGCAGACGCCGCCGGGTGTATGTCCGGGGGTATGCAGCACCTCGATTGTCCGGTCACCAAAGGTCAGCACTGTCCCCTCCTCTACTGTCTCATAGGCCTGCACCGGGATATAGGGCGCATCGGTGAGCTGCCATGCAAGATTCGCCTGCGCACTCCGGAGCATCACGGCATCCTTTTCATGGACATAGACCGGGATCTGATACGCCTGCCGGATCGTCTCCACGCCGGCCACATGATCGTAATGACCGTGCGTCAGCAAAATCGCACAGGGAGTCAGCCCAAGCTCACCCAATTTTCCCTGCAGCCTTGCGGCACCGTTTCCGATGTCTATGAGAATACATTTCCCTGCTCCGCAGGACAAAATATAACAATTCGTGGCAAGCTCACCGAGCGCCATTGTATACAGCTCCATCATCATCCATCCTTTCAAAAAGCCCGTTCAGACCGTATCTGCTCCAAACAGACACATAATTTCACGCCATTTTCATTATACCAGATTCCCCGATCCATGTCAACTGCGAGAAAAAAAGCCCCTGCGGGATGCAGGGACAATATGACTATGCCTTCGGGAGATCCGTCATGCTCCGCAGACCGATCGCAAGCGTAGAGGCATTATGCAGGAATGCCGTGGTGGTCGGCGGAAGAATGCCCATGACTCCAAGCACGATCAGCCCGAAATTAAAACCGATGATGGTTCTGTAATTCCAGCCGATCCGCTGCATCAGCGCCTTGCTGAGCCGGCGCAGGGAGATGAGCGCATACAGATCCTCGGAGGAAATGGTAATATCCGCAATTTCCCGGGCAATTGCTGCGCCGGTGCTGATCGCAATGCCGGCATCGGCTTCACTCAGCGCGGGGGAATCATTCACACCGTCTCCGATCATGATGACCCTGTGTCCCTGTGCATGCAGCTGCCGGATATAGCCTGCCTTATCCTCCGGCAGAACGCCTGCATGGTATTCTCCGACGCCCACCGTTTCCGCAACACGCCTTGCGGTGCGCTCGTTGTCACCTGTCATCATCACCGTCTGCAAGCCCATTGCATGGAGCTGTGCCACGACATCCGGCGCTTCCTGGCGCAGCGGATCCTCAATGCAGATCACCGCCGCCACTCTCCCACCGATGGCCAGATACAGGTGTGAATACTGCTTCGGGAGATGCCGGAAAATGCGGTCATCCGGCACGCTGCACCCTTCATCCTCGATCACGAAATGATGGCTGCCGATCACCACACGCTGCCCTTCAATCGAGCTTGCGATGCCGTGCGCGACAACGTATTCTACTTTGGAATGGCGCTCCTCATGCAATAGTCCACGGGCGGCAGCCTCTTCCACGACCGCATTCGCGATGGAATGCGGGTAATGCTCCTCCAGACATGCAGCCAGACGCAGCATCTCCGATTCCTCATTACCGTCAAAGGTAATGATCTGTGCGACACGAGGCGTGGCAAAGGTCAGCGTTCCTGTCTTGTCAAAGACGATCGTATCTGCTTCTGCGACTGCTTCCAGGAAACGCCCGCCCTTGACGGTAATGCCATAGCGGCTGCATTCACGCATGGCTGAGAGCACCGAAATCGGCATGGCCAGCTTCAATGCACAGGAGAAATCCACCATCAGAACAGACAATGCCTGCGTCACATTCCGCGTGACCAGCCATGTCAGCAGCGTACCGCCCAGACTGTACGGAACCAGCCTGTCAGCCAGGTGTGCCGCCCTGCTCTCCGCTGCGGATTTGAGCTGCTCGGATTCCTCGATCATTTTTACAATGCGGTCATATCGTCCGGAGCCTGCGAGCTTTTCGACACAGACAACGCATTCGCCTTCCTCCACGACCGTCCCGGCATAGACATAGCTGCCCGCATCCTTATGCACCGGGACAGATTCGCCGGTCATGGATGCCTGGTTGACCATCGCATCTCCGGATTCCACCTTGCCGTCCAGCGCGATCATGCTGCCGGTACGCACAATGATCCGGTCACCAATGGCAACCTGTGTCAGAGGCACCAGCACCTCCTGACCGTCAGCCGCAAGCATCCAGACCTTTTCCACGCCCAGAGACATGGTGCGTGCCAGATCGTCCACGGATTTCTTATGTGTCCATTCTTCCAGGATCTCACCGATCCGGAGCAGGAACATCACAGAGGATGCCGTGTCATGATCGCCGCGCAGCAGAGAAACCGTAATCGCTGTGGCATCGAGCACAGCCACCTCGATCTTCCGCTTCAGCAGACAGCGAAGTCCATCCAGAATATACCGGATCGCCTGCAGAATCGTCCGGATCCTCCGAAGCGGTACCGGCAGTATCGTCCTGAACATGGCACGCCGAAACACAGTCCAGAACAGCTTTTCCTCAAATGCACGACTCAGTGCCCTTCCGGAATTTGCGGGTACTGTCTGCGCCGCATCTGTCCTTGTATAGGAAAAAGCAGAAAGCGCAGAAATTGCCTGACTGCGCGATCCGGAATACTGAATCACGACATCGCAGGTGCGGTCATAGACCTTGACACTGCGGATGCCCTCCTGTGCTGCCAGCCAAAATTCCAGCATATCTGCCTGTTCGAGGGTCATGCGGCGCTGCATCAGATGCACACGCATCCGTCCCCGGGATTCGTGCAGAATCTTGCCTCTCATTGCCATCCTCCTCTCTTCTCAAAAACAAAGACCGCGCGTTGCGGTCTTTGCTTGGTTTCATTCCTCTGTCTGCGCCTCTTCCGGTGCAGCCGGATCCTCATCTGCCGCATCTTCCCAGGCATCGGCGATCATGGCGTCCTCTTCCTCAACAGCACGCTGCTCATTGATCTCCTTTGCATCTGTCAGAATATCCTCACAGTTTTCCTTGACTGCGGTCACCGTCTCCATGACGCAGTCCTTGGCACGCAGCACGGCGGCGGTGGTATGTGTATAGACCTTTTTGGCATCCTTGCTCGACAGCAGCTTGACACCCGCTGTACCAAACAGCACGCCGCCCGCAAACAGACCGATCTTCACCCACGGTAATCCTAACATCTTCATCACCTCATCAGAATCATTGCGCACATTCCATGTGCAGGAAGCACTCTGTGCTTCTTTAAGAATAGTATAGCAAATTCCGCTTCTGTTTGCTACTCCATTCAGGCATTTTCGCCAAAAATCGTCCGTATTCTGCACTGAAATTGTGTCTGTCATGAAATACATATGTTTCCCATGGGTAACCAATGACACAAGACTTGACATTCCGGAGCGGATGTGCTATGATAGATAAGGTTAGGTATTGCTAACCGTTGGAGGTAAGCCTATGGATTTTGAATCAGGAGAATGCAGAAGCCGGATCCTTTCGGAGGAGCCGGATCATACCGTGCTTGTCACAGAAAATGCAACAGGAAGCATGACGGAGACGGTCTATCAGATCTTTCCCGGCATCCGCCTGGTCTACAAGGATGTCCATATGCTTCGCTATGAATACCCTTCTCCGGAGCAGGACAATCTGCTGGAAATCAATCATTGCCGGGAAGGCCGCAGCGAATACCATATCGGAAGTCAGTACTACTATCTGTCCGCAGGCGATCTCTCCGTGAGCAAGAGCAATAAGCTCGGAACAGAGTCCTATTTCCCAACGAGTCATTATCACGGGATCTCCATTATCATTGATCCGGGCAAAGCACCGGAATGCTTATCCTGCTTCCTGGATGACGTCAATGTCCGTCCCGCTGCATTGATGCAGAAATTCTGCCCGGGTGATGAATGCTTCATTATTCGCTCCACGGAAAGTCTGGAGCATATTTTCTCGGAGCTGTATCACATCCCGGAAAGCATCCGCCGGGGCTATTTCAAAGTCAAGGTACTCGAACTCCTGCTGTTTCTCAGCAGCATTGACACCCAGATCTCCCAGACCGTTCTGCATAGCTGCCCGCAGTCACAGGTACGCCTTGCCAAGGAGGTCTGCACCTATGTCTGCGCCCACATGAGTGAGCATCACACGATCGACCAGCTTGCTGCACAGTTTCAGGTTTCTCCGACGCAGCTCAAAAAGAGCTTCCGGAATGTCTACGGGGATTCCATTTACTCTTACGTCCGCACGCAGAAAATGCTCTCTGCTGCAAGACTCCTCCAGGAAACTGACCGGACGATCCTCGACATTGCCGGAGAATGCGGCTATGACAACGGCAGCAAGTTTTCCAAGGCCTTCCGGGAGGTCATGGGCATGACGCCAAGAGAATTCCGGAATCACAAAAGCCTCCCGATTGAGAGTGTCCGATTGGAGAGAAAGAACCAGTTTTAAGCACATATCTATCCAAAACAACGTAAAATCCAATATGTCTGAATGGAGCTTTTTTCATCTTCTTTGGAGTGGAAAAAGCTCCTTTCTTCTGGTATACTAAATATGTACTCCGGAAAACAGATTCCGGAGCAGTCTGAAAAAACTCTTACCAGAAAGGATCATTCATGAGTGTTGTTATTGTCGGCGGAAATGATTGCATGGTACGCCAGTATAAGGATATTTGCCAGGACTACAAGTGCCGCGCCAAGGTATTCACCCAGATGCGCGACGGTCTCAAGGACAAGATCGGTTCCCCGGATCTGCTGGTACTGTTCACTGCCACCGCTTCCCACAAGATGATTAAGCTGGCACTGAACGCCACCGATTCCGGAAAAACCACGATCGTCCGTTCCCATACCAGCTCTGCTTCGGCGCTGAAAAACATTCTCGCCGAGCATGCCGGTTAATCCCATGTCCGGCGAGACCATCATCCGGCACTGCTCCCCTACCCTGGCCGGTCTCAAAACCGGGAGTCTGTTCGGATCCGTATTCGAGAGCCGCGAGGCCATGTACCGCGAGATCCGGGGGCTGAACCGCATCCTCGGGGGCAAGGGGCTGCGCGTGATGCCGCTGCAATGGAATGCAGAAACGCACCGGGCGCTGATCTACATGTACCGGCCTTCCAGGCTGGAAGCCGATTTTCAGGATCATACCTGCGGGGATCTGCTGCGGGACGCCGGCTACACCGGCAAGAGCTGCAACAGATGCATTGCAAGGCTGATCCGGAGGCTTCAGGAATGTGAGGAATTTCCGCATGAGATCGGCCTCTTCCTCGGCTACCCGCCGGAGGATGTGTCCGGCTTTATCCGGTATGGATCCCGTGCCTGCAAATGCGTCGGCTACTGGAAGGTATACGGCGACGAGCAGAAAGCTCTCCGGATCTTCGCACGGTACAAGAAATGTACCGACCTCTATCTCAGACAGCTTCGCTGCGGAAAAAGCATTGAGCAGCTTGCCGTGGCAGGTTAATATCACATAGTCTCCTCCCATTTCCCGGAAGATCCCTCTCATGTATCTGAGAGGGATCCATTTTGCATTCAAAATAACGGATAGACAAGAAAACCCTCCCGCATGATGCAGGAGGGTTTGAAAATACAGAATGAAGCGCAATTACTTCTTAACGTTGAATGCGCCCATGCCCGGGTAGCATGCAGATGCACCCAGCTCTTCCTCGATGCGGAGCAGCTGATTGTACTTCGCAACACGCTCGGAGCGGGACGGAGCACCGGTCTTGATCTGGCAGGTGTTCAGAGCAACTGCGAGGTCAGAGATCGTGGTGTCAGCAGTCTCACCGGAACGATGAGAAGAAATAGCAGTGTAGCCAGCCTTGTGAGCCATCTTGATTGCCTCGAGAGTCTCGGACACAGAACCGATCTGGTTGAGCTTGATCAGGATGGAGTTACCAGCGCCAAGCTGAATGCCCTTGGACAGTCTCTCGGTGTTGGTTACGAACAGATCGTCGCCGACGAGCTGAACCTTGTGACCGATCTTGGCGGTCATTCTCTGCCAGCCTTCCCAGTCCTCTTCATCCAGACCATCCTCGATAGAGATGATCGGGTACTTGTCAACCAGGGACTCCCAGTGAGCGATCAGCTCATCAGAGGTGAACTCCTTGCCGGACTTCGGCTGCTTGTAGAAGCCCTTGCCCTTTTCGGACTTCCA
>CACZPI010000027.1 GCA_902783005.1 uncultured Ruminococcus sp.
TGACACTTTTTCAGGGGGGTGTGGGGGCGAAGCCCCCACACCTAAAACCCCCTCCCCGCGTGCGGGGAGGGGGCAGGGGGAGGGGCGGACTCACAGTACGCTCTCCCCAAAACAGACTTTTTTGACAAGCTCCTTTTTTGAAAATTTCAAAAATTTTTTCAAATTTTTTGTAAGATTCCTTTGTTCCGTGCGTCTTATAGGCAGAAGGGAGGAAAACCGCCCATGATTGAAGCGCTTTGCAATCAATATTTTCACGATGTTTTTCTCTATCTGAAGGCCATTTCCCATCAGGATGACATTGCCGAGGAGCTGACGCAGGAGACATTCTTCAAAGCCATGAAGACCCTTGACAGCTTCCGGGGTGACTGTGATGTGCGCGTGTGGCTCTGTCAGATTGCGAAGAACTGCTACTACACCTATTGCCGCAAGCAGAAGCACCTGACACAGGATGCGCTGCCGGAAACCGTTCCGGATCCGGCGCCGCCCGTCCATCTGTCCCTGGAGGACAAGGAAACTGTCCTGGAGATCCACCGCATTCTGCATACCCTGCGTGAGCCGTACAAGGAAGTATTCACGCTGCGGGTATTCGGAGAGCTGAGCCTCCGGCAGATCGGGGAGCTGTTCGGCAAGAGTGAGAACTGGGCAGCGGTGACATTCCACCGCGCCAAGCTGAAAATACTGGAAGAACTGGAGGAATCTATATGAAACACTGTGATCTGGTCAAGGATCTGCTTCCGCTGTATGCGGAAAATCTGCTGAGCGAAGAAAGCCGGAGCGTCGTGGCTGACCATCTGGCATCCTGCCCGGACTGCCGCGCAGTCATGCAGAAAATGGACAAGGACATCACCGTCCGCGCCGATAACGATATTGCCGTGATGCAGCGCATCCGCAGGCGCATCCGCATCGAGAAGATCGGCATTGCGGCTGCCGTGATCCTGTTTGCCCTGATCCTTCTTTGGGTGCTGTGCATCACGATGGTCGGCACCACAAGCAGAATGGACTACGCTGCCTACAACCTCGCGGAGAATGTCACCGTCGAAGAGGACGATGCCGGTGATCTCTGGCTCGTGCTGCAGAATGAAGCGACCTCCGCTGACATTTGCATGCCGACCGTGCGCGACAGCAGCGGAAACCACATGGGCTACAATGAAGGCTTTTCCGCGGCAGACAAGGAGGCCTACGGATTCACACTCGAGCATGCACGCATCTATGATGTGATCCACATTACCATGATGATGCCCCATCCGCAGAAAATGCTCCTGTTCAACAAGGACGACAAGCCGGAGATCCAGGAGATCTTCTATTACGATGCCGATAACGATACAGAGTATGTGCTCTGGGAAAGGAACTGATCATGAGCGAGAAAAAATTTCACATTCCGGCACTGGTTTGTTCGATCCTGGGTGTGCTGCTGAGCTTCTTCCTCTTCGGTGTGGAGGGGATCCTCGCCGGCGGGATCGGTCTGGGACTGTCCATTGCCAAGCGCAGCACCCACCGCACCCGGCTATCCCTGGTGCTGTCCGTCATTGCCATTCTCGGGGGTCTGATCTGGATCGGCTGGCTGATCTACACCGGCTCGCGGGGTATGGCGTGGAATGATTACTGGTTCTTCCGCCTCCTGTTCGGCGACCCCGCATAATCACAGCAATGATATGCCCTTTTCCTGCAACGGGAAAAGGGCATTTTCCGGCTCCGGCATGCGCATCTCTGCATTTTCTCCACCATATCTGCACATTATAGGTTGCTAAAATATGAATGTTCTGTTAATATATAATTATACATAATAAACAACCTGGCCATGTACCGGGAAGGAGGATCACCATGAAACAAGGAATACTCAGACCGCACCGGGGGATGCGGATGCTGTCGGTATTGCTGGCAGCCGTCATGACTGCGGGAATGACCGGCAGTCTGCCGGATCTGCACACGGGCGCGGCAGATGTGTCATTCACCCACCAGGAATGGACGGGCAAGAACGGAACGGAGGACGTATTCGCTGTCAACCGCACACCCGCTTCTGTCAATTCCATTCCCTATCAGGACACCGCTTCGGCGGTGAATGCCGTATGGGACTACAATGCGCGTGAGCAGTCGGATTACATGCAGATGCTCACCGGCGAAGGCAAAAAGTGGGATCTCAAGGTCGTGCAGAATGACGAACGCGCCGGCACCTACCGGAATGCGGGCTTCATGAATGCCGGCTATACCCCCGCGGCAGGCGACAACTGGAAATCCGTCACGCTCCCGAAGAGCTGGACCTGTCAGGGATTCGATTTCCCGATCTATGCCAATGTCATCATGCCGTGGCAGAGCAAATATGACGGCTGGGTTCCCTGCCCGACCGCACCGACCGGCTACAATCCGGTCGGCCTGTACCGGACGACATTCACCCCGGACAAGACGCTGCGGGAATCCGGACGGCGCATCTACATCGAATTCGACGGCGTGGAATCCGCCTACTATGTCTGGATCAACGGCAAGGCCGTCGGCTACAGCGAGGACACCTTCAGCCCGCACCGCTTCGACATTACCGATTATCTCAAGGACGGGGAGAATACCCTTGCCGTTGAGGTGCATAAATTCTGCGACGGCACCTGGTTCGAGGGGCAGGATATGATCTATGACGGCGGTATCTTCCGGGATGTCTTTCTCGTCAGCACCCCCGGCATCCAGATCGCGGATTACACCGTGCGCACCGACCTTGACGATTCCTACACCGATGCCGCGCTTGAGATCAATGCCAGCGTCGTCAATCTCACACAGGGCGCCTGCGAGGGCTGGTCTGTCCGTGCAGAGGCATTCGATGAGAACGGCAAGAGCATTCTCTCCGGCGCTGCCGTCAAGCTCGGTTCCGTCGGCTCCTGGAGCATGGGCTCCGGCACCATCAGGACCACCGTCAAGGCACCGAAGCTCTGGTCTGCGGAGCATCCGAACCTCTATGCGCTGGTCCTGACGCTTCTCGATGAACGCGGCGCCGTGCAGGAAACGGTTTCCACACAGCTCGGCTTCCGTGAGATCGGCTTCACCTCCACGCAGGTGGACAACAGCTACAAGGTCACCACCAAATCCTGGCAGCCCATCACCATCAACGGCAAGCGGCTTCTCCTCAAAGGCGTGAACCGTCATGACACCGATCCCTTCGGCGGCAAGGCCGTTGCGCAGGCAACGATGGAAGAGGATATCCGGCAGATGCAGCTGAACAATATCAATGCCATCCGCACCTCCCATTACAGCAACGATTCATATTTGTACTGGCTGTGCAACAAGTACGGCATGTATGTCATGGGCGAAACGAATATGGAATGCCACGCGCTCCAGAGCGACAAGGAAAACGACAACAAGGCCAAATTCTATGAGCTTGGCATGGACAGAACCGAAACGGCTTACCAGCGCCTGAAGAACAATCCGTCTATCATTGCCTGGTCGATCGGCAATGAGATGGGCTATTCCGGCGACCCCAATGCCGCGGGCGGACTGTTCCGCGACATGATCTGGTATTTCAAGAAGCACGATCCCACCCGCCCTGTACACAGTGAGGGGCAGGATGACAAGCTCGGCGTGGATATGAAGAGCAATATGTATCCTGGCTCCGATGTGATCGGCTACAACCGCGGCGACGGCAGAATGCCCTACGTCATGTGCGAATACGACCACGCCATGGGCAATTCCGTGGGTGCCCTGAAGGAATACTGGGATGTGATCCGTTCCTCGGAAAATATGATGGGCGGCTTCATCTGGGACTGGGTCGATCAGTCCCGTGCAACGCCCCTGCCGAATGGCGGCTGGGATTACTACGCTTCGGCGGATGCACACAAGAATCTCTATGCCGACCAGACCCCGGGACATTACTTTGCCTACGGCGGTGACTGGGGCGATTCCCCGAATGACAACAGCTTCTGTGAAAACGGCCTGCTCAGCCCCGACCGCACCCCGCAGCCGGAGATCGCAGAGGTCAGATACCAGTACCAGAGCTTCTGGTTCTCGGCAGATGCTGCACAGCTTGCCGACCGCAAGGTCTCGGTCTACAACGAAAACAATTTCACCGATCTGAATGAATACAACGTCTCCTGGTCGCTTCTGAAAAACGGTACGGTCATTGATTCCGGCACCGTTTCGGATGCCTCCGCAAAGCCGCTGTCAAGTGCCGTTCTGACCGTTCCCTTCAAGCTCCCGGCAGCAGCACTCTCCGGCGATGAATTCTGCCTCGACATGTCCGTGACGACGAAGGCCGGCACCGACATGGTACCTGCCGGAACGGAGATCGCCTATGCACAGCTTCCGCTGACTGTCAGCGGCGCCTCCGTCAGGAACAGCCACGGCACCGGCAGCCTGGAGGTTGTGGATCATCCGGACATGTATGTGCCGGTAGGAACGGATTTCTCCTTCTCGATCGACAAGTCCACGGGTCTGATGAAATCCTATTCCTACAAGGGCGAAACGCTCATCACCGACGGCCCGCGTCCGAATTTCTGGCGCGGCTATGTAGAAAATGACAACAATTCCGGACGCTACAAGCTGTTTGACACCGCCTGGGAGCATGCCGCCGACAAGATCTCCGTCAAGGGCATTGATGTGAAGGACGGTGCGGACGGCCAGAAGATCGTCACCTCCCACCTGACGCTTCCGGATGCCGGCAATGCCAAGGTGGACATTGTCTACACGATCTCTCCGGACGGCACGGTGCATGTGGATTTCACCGTGGATGCCACCTCTGCGGGACTGGGCAATTTCCTGCGTGTCGGCTCGATGATGACGCTTCCGGCCGGCGCCGAGGAGGTCAGCTGGTACGGCAACGGCCCGACCGAGACCTTCAATGACCGTAAATCCTGCGGCAGACAGGGCATCTGGAAAAATACCGTTTCCGGCATGTTCTATCCGTACATGAAGGCCGATGATACCGGCAACCTGACCGATGTCAAGTGGATCTCCGTGCGTGACCCGAAGAATGCCTACGGTCTGCTGATCGCAGCCGATGCACCGGTCGAAGCAAGCGCCATTCACTTTTTCCCCGAGGATCTGCAGAAGGCAGATCACACCTACAAGCTCTCCCCGCGCCGGGAAACGATCCTCAGCGTGGACTACGGCAGCATGGGCACCGGCTCTGCGACCTGCGGCCAGGGTACGCTGGAAAAATACCGCCTGCCCTCGAATCATCCGTATCACTGGAGCTACACCATTCTC
This sequence comes from uncultured Ruminococcus sp., assembly GCA_902783005.1. Classification (GTDB taxonomy): domain Bacteria; phylum Bacillota; class Clostridia; order Oscillospirales; family Ruminococcaceae; genus UBA3855. The sequence continues at coordinate 5,182 of CACZPI010000027.1, forward strand.
CCGACCCGCACCTCCGAGAGCGATACCGCCCGCACCAATACGGCAGCGCGGCTGCGTTCGGACGGTGTGACCTTCCTGGACAAGAGTCAGAATGCCCTGTCCGTGCCGCTTGGCAAGGCTGCCTTCAAGCAGAATGCAGACGGCAATGCCGTTTCCGGTGCGCTCTCCGTTCCCGCGGGCAGCGGTCTGGATGCAGCGGTTTCCGGCAAGCATTCCTTCACGGTGGAGGTCAATGTGGTACCGACCGGCAATCCGGAATTCAATATGTTCGCCGGCAAGGGCGATCATGCATTTGCGCTGCGCACCCGGAACGGCTCTCTGGACTTCTTCGTCTATGCCGGCGGCCAGTGGCGCAGCCTCTACTGCAAGATCGGCACCGATGCCGCATCCGGCTGGGTCGGCAAAAAGCACCAGGTAGCCGGCATTTACGACGCAGAATCGAATATGCTGCGTGTCTATGCGGACGGCAAGATGCTTGGTGAGCAGGCGCTCGGCACGACAGAGGGCATTGCCTCCTCTGCCTATCCGGTGACGATCGGTGCTTGTCCGGAGACCGGACGCGGTTCCGAGGCGGATATTTACGAGGTGCGCATTTACAGCCGCGCCCTCACGGCCTCCGAGCTTGCCGCACAGAATACGGCTTCCCCGGCGTATGCCCCCGACCACAAGGATGTACAGCTCTGGCTGGACTTCGACAATACCGCATCCGGCTCGCTTCCAGGCGACATCAACGCTGACGGCAGTGTGGACGCACGCGATGTGAAGCTGATCCAGCGGTATCTCGTCAAGCAGGAGCAGTTCACACAGGCGCAATTCCTGGCTGCCGATGTCAACGGCGACGGTCAGGCAGACATCTTTGATCTCGCCCTCCTCAAACGGATGGCACTGCATTCCTGATTCCAATGCAGCCCCCGGCGATGTGATCGCCGGGGGCTGCGTCTGTCTAAAGCAATTTTCAGGAATATCTCATCCGGAACGACTGCTGCGGTAGGCGGTGGGGGTCACGCCAGTCACGCTCTTGAACTGCTTCATGAAATAACTCTCCGAGGAATAGCCGCACCGGGCTGCGATCTCTCCGAGCGGCAGCGCCGTCTCCCGGAGCAGCCGCTTTGCAAGCTCCACGCGGAACCGGATCAGATCTTCAAATACACTGCTCCCGAAGCATCCCCGGTAATGCCGGTGCAGCGTGCTCCGGCTCATGCCGGATACCTGGCACATGCGCTCGACCGTCCACGGCTGCCCGGGATCCTCCTGAAGCTGTTTGCGCAGCTCCGTGAGCTTTTCATACTGCTCCCGGCGGCCGTTCTGCCGGACGGATGCGTCAGGTGCCGATTCCTGCTGCATCACCCTGTCAAGCCCTGTCTCCAGATCGGAAACAAAATGCAGATAATTCCGGTCATAGATCCGCTCACGGGTTGCAAAGGTCAGCGCGATCAGCCCGAATGACCGTTCATGCATGTGCAGCGGCGAGAGAAATACCGCTTCCGGCGTGTCCGCTCCGCGGAGAAATGCTGCCGCATCATTCTGCGGCAATGCAGGAGCATTCCCACCGATCGTGACCGCATCGCCCTCACAGGCAGCCGCGCAGCACATTCCCTCCGGACTTTCCAGAAAAATGCGCAGGCTGTCTGCCTGGTACAGCACATTCCTGTGCGCCATCGCACGCCGCAGCAGGTCATCGAGCCCCTCCGCTGCCGCCAGATCATAGGCCATATCGTCGCAGAAAACATCCTCCTCCCACATCCGCGGCACGGCATTGCCCTGCCTTGCAAGCACCTGTCTGGCAGGAATGCTCTCGCAGCCGCAGGAGCTTCCGAGAATGAAGCCGCTTTCCGGCCGCCGGATCCGCTGGCCGAGTACGCCGGTCATATTCCGGTAGAGCCGCCGGACGGCATCCGCTCCGAGCTGGTAATGATTGCGGGCATAGGTCGTAAGGGTGATGTCCACATTCGCGGAAAAGGGGAATCCGTCATATCCCGTGACGGCAATTTCCTCCGGTACCCGGATCCCGCCGGCCTGCAGCGTCTTGATGAGCGCCATGGCCATGACGTCATTCCCGCAGACCACCGCCTCCGGACGGGCAAGCTCCCCGGAAAGGATCCGCTGTGCATACGCGATCGCCGAATCCACCCAGAAGGTACCCCAGGAATAGTACGTCTCATCAAAATACAGCCCGTGCTCCGTCATCAGATCCTGGTATGCACGAAGCCTTGTCTTCGCCTGAAAGCGTGCTTCCGGCCCCGTCAGGCAATAGATCTTCCGGTAGCCGTGTACCTCGATCAGATGGCGAACCACCTTGCCGAAATCGTCGTAATCATCATACTGCGTGCTGTCAAAGACCGCATGCTCCACCTCATCGACCGTCATCACATATTTATTCGACTGCACAAGGCGCTCCTCCACCTCGGCAATGACGGATTCCCCCATCGTGGACTCATCCTTGACATACAAAAAGCCGTCAAATGCATCCGATCCGATCAGCTCATAGATCCGCCGCTCTCCTTGGCTGTGCGCTGCATTGCAATAGGTAAAATGGATCAGCGGCGCCAGGATCACGCAGTCACAGCCGCATGCCTGCACCTGTGCAAGGGCGCCGCGGACAATGCTGCGGACGTAATGCCGCGATAAGACCGGCGCCACAATGCCGATCAGCGGTCGCTGCTTCATGTCGTTCACCTCCGTCTCAGAATCCTGTTATGTAAAATTATATCACATTTGTCTCAGGAATGCAAGACCATTTTACATCCGGAATACCACAATTGCATCTGCAAAAAAGTATGATTTTCCATTGACAAATCTTTGTGGGCATTGTACAATAGAATTATACAAAATGTTATGTTTTGTATGAAATTCACAGATAGAGACACACACAACACAGGGGGGTACATTATGAAGAAAAGAAACCGGATCGCTGCCGCGGTTCTTGCGGCAGCACTCTGCCTGACGCCGCTTCCGGTGCAGTCATTCCTGACCGCACCTGCTGCCATCACCGTCAGCGCAGAAACGATCGCCGATCTGCCGGCAGATTTCCAGTATGCTGCCGACTGGATCTGGCAGAACCGCATTGAGCGGGAGCAGTCCACGGTACGGCGCAACACCATCTTTGACCAGATCGTGGCAGGCAAGGGTACGATCAATTACGTTGTCAAGTGGCAGTCCTACCAGACCGTCACCTACGAGCAGCGCCAGCAGTTCGAGAGGATGCTCTCGGATTGCATCAATGCCTGGAACGACTGGCTGGCCGGCTATGAGAACTGGCCGTATGACCACATTGATGTGAAGGTCGTCGGCTGGGCGGTCATTGACAAGAGCTGCCTGCTCGACCTGCATGATGACGAGATCGTCTATACCGATACCCGGTATTACGATGCGCAGTACGACACCACCAACGGCCGCGATACTATCCCGGACAGGGAGCCGTATGCACCGTCGGAGCTGTCGCGCTTTGACCACTTCACAGAAACGAATTACGAATACCCCGGCGGCCTTGACAAGCGCTTCGATATGTATATGTGGGCGACACAGGGCTTCCCGGACATCGGCGGATGCGGCGGCGACTGGGGACAGCGTCTCTCGGATACCGCCTATCTGGGCATGATCCAGAACGGCAGCCTGCATGTCCTGGAGCATGAGATCGGTCACGGCTTCGGCATGACGGATTTCTACGGCGGCGAGGGTGAATCCGACGGCTTCCCGCCCGGAGGCTTCCCCGGCGGTGAGAATTCCATCATGATGGCAGGCTCCTCCGCCAAAATCACGAATTTCGACGGCTGGATGCTGCGCTATATGTGGACGAAGATCAAGGACGATCCCGGCAGATTCGACCTGGCCAATGCGCTGCCGGAGGTGACCGAGCCCTCCACAGAGGAAACGCAGCCCACCGAATGGACACAGCCGACGGAATGGACGCAGCCGACAGAATGGCAGACAGACACCCTGACCGGTGACGTCAATGTCAACGGCAGACTGGATGTGGCCGATATTGTGGCACTCCAGAAATGGATGGTCGGCTTCGGCGCCGCTGACGGCATTGACATCAACCGCGGCGATATGCAGGGCGACGGCAGGATCGACATTTTCGATCTGGCGATTCTCAAGCATCGGGTATTCAGCGGACAGGAGCAGTCCGATCCGGTCGATACCAGTGAATTCATCACTGCGAATATGGCCAAGCACGGCGCTTCTCTCCCGACACAGGGCAAGGCAAGGCTGGTCGTATTCTATGTGGATTTCCCGGACTGCCGCTATGATTACGAGCCGAGTCTCGAACAGCTCCAGGCCATTTCCTTCGGTGCGGAGAACCAGAACAGCGAATGCTATCCGTTCGAGAGCTTCCCGGCATTCTATGGCCGTGCTTCCAAGGGCAGCATGGATTTCGACGGACAGGTCTTCCGCTACACCACCAAGGAAAACCAGACCGCCTATGACGACAACAAGGTCAAGATCGCTGAGGAATGCTATGAGGCATTCAAGGATCAGGTCGATTTCTCACAGTTTGACGGCAATGGTGACGGCAGGATCGACGCGACGCTGTTCACCACGCCCACCAAGGCCGGCGACGATCACTGGTGGCCGTGTGCAGGTGCTTTCGGTGATCCGGAATACCGCGTAGACGGCGTTGGTGTCGGTCACATCATCACCGGCAATGCCCAGATCGAATCCCCGACGAATTACATCAATTACATCAGCTCCTACTGCCACGAGCTTGGTCACTGCACCGGTCTGCCGGACTATTATCTGTTCACGACCAATGACAGCGAGGGCATGCACGGTGCGGCAGGCGTTGAGCTGATGGATACCGATGCAGGCTCGGATTTCGGTGCCTTCTCCAAGCTCATGGAGGGCTGGTACCGCAAGAATCAGGTACAGATCTATGACGGCTCGCAGAGTACACAGACCTTCACCCTGACCGATGCACAGACGGATGCGGGCAACTGCCTCATCATTCCGAACGGCAATCTGGCAGATGACTATTTCTCGGAATATTTCATCATCGAGTACGCCACCCACACCGGCAATAACAGCGCCGTCGGCGGCAAGACCGGCTGGTGGAGCAAGGTCGGCGAGGGCATCCGCGTCTACCACATTGATGCCACGACGGAATACGGCTGGAACACCTATTTCCGCTATGCAAGCGGCAGTGAATTCACGAACAAGGATCAGGGCAGACGCCTGATCCGGATTATCGACGATACCGACACGGACAATTTCTACCACACCGGCGATGTCATCAACAGCAGCATTTCCGGCTTCAAGTGGTACGATGCCAACGGCGGCCAGACCGTCGATCCCGGCATCACGATCACGGTCGGCGCACTGACAGACCAGGGGTATACGGTCACCGTCAGCAAATAAGGCTTGTGCATGATAGAGTTCATTCCCTCCCCACTCGGGGAGGGAATTTTTCAGTGTGGGTGCTTCGCGGCGGCGCTTTCTGAAATGTGCATTTTCTCCACCTTTTATGCATAATCGCAGTTGACGGAAGTCTGTAAATTATGTATAATTTATAAAAAGAATGTGAATATATGACTGTCGGTTTTGTCATACGATCCGTCAGGTATTCTCATCACTTCCATTCAAAGGAGGAATCTCTCATGCACTTTGGAAAGCTCTTCGCAGGAATGCTCGGTACTGCCATGATGCTCGGCACCCTGCAGGGAATGCCACCGATCCGGGCGGCAGATGCGGAAACGGTCTTCTACGTTTCTCCCGACGGTTCGGATGCCGGCGACGGATCGGCAGAGGCGCCCTTCCGGACACTCGAGGCCGCACGCGATGCCGTGCGCGGGGCAGGCGGCAATGTCACCGTCTACCTGCACGGCGGCACCTACCGCCTCACGGATCCGCTGACTTTCACGCCCGAGGATTCCGCCGATGCCGGATGCCGGATCACCTACAAGGCATTTGAAGGCGAAACACCGGTGATCTCCGGCGCGGTTCCCGTCACGGGATGGACAAAGCAGAATGACAAGCTCTGGACGGCGACCCTGGACCGGGATACCAAGCTGCGCAATCTCTATGTCAATGACCGCCGCGCCCACATGGGTTCCCTCTCCGTTCAGGCCAAGGGCGGCTACGGGGAATATGCCGTGAAAGCCGGACAGGCCGACTGGGCATGGGACAGCGGCAAGAAGAGCGACGGCGTTTCGTATGCAATGAGCGATTTCCCCTATATCACATCGGATTTCGATGATCTGGAGATCGTCGGCGGCACGACCTGGAATGAAAACATCGTCTGCACCCGCGACATCAAGCCGGACGGCAATAACCTTGTCCTCCTGCTTCAGCAGCCCTACGGCGCCATTGCACAGACACCCGGCTGGGGCGCAGGCTTTTCCTGCGGCGGCTGGCATACCGTCTACAATGCGCTTGAATTCGTCGATGAACCCGGAGAATTCTTCTTTGACAAATCCAAGCACACGCTCTATTACTACCCCTATCCGGACGAGGATATGACAACGGCAGACGTCGAGGCACCGGTCACGGAAACGCTGATCTCCATTGAAGGCAACTCCACCGGGGATCATGTTTCCAATATCGGATTCGAGGGTATCACCTTTGCCCATACCGATTACCAATTGACTGAAGTCGCCGGCTCCCACGGCAAGGCTACCTGTCAGGCCGCACAGTCCTATACCGCCTTTGCCGATTCCAACTGGCACAACCGCAGGTACGAAATGGCCGACACCCTCCCCGCAGCATTGCATGTCCGCAGCAGCGAGGGCATCACGATCCGGGACTGCACCGTCAAGCATACCGGTGCCGACGGCATTTCGATGGACAATGATGTGCTGCATTCCGAGATCAGCGGATGCTTCATCACGGACATTACCTCAAGCGGCATTACCATTGACCACCCGCAGCATATCTACATCGGGGATGCTGCCGCAGACAACCATGAGAAATTCCCGAAGGGTGTGGAGGGTGTCTGCAAGGACATTCTCGTCACGCAGAATTTCCTCTACGACATCAGCGTTGTCCACGGCTTCGGCGGATGCGCGGCCATTACGACCTATTACGGCGATTCCGTGAAGATCCTGCACAACACCGTGCAGAAGACCGCCTACAACGGCATTCACCTCGGCTGGGGCTGGTGCAATTTCAAGGACAGCACCACCTGCCGGGACAATCAGATCTGCTACAACCGCGTCATCGGCTGTCTCAACCGCCTGCATGATTCCGGCGGCATCTACACCATCGGCCAGATGCCCGGCACGATCATCAATGAAAACTATGTGCAGGGCATTCCCGCCGGACGCGCCGGCGCACCGACCTACGGCCTGCACAATGACGAGGGAACAGCCTATATCGAGGAAAATGACAACGTCCTTGAAATTGATCCCAATGTCACCTACACCATCAACTGCGAGGACTATGGCCAGAAGCATGACCTGACCATTCTGCGCACCTACGCCACCGTCTGCAAGATGGGTGCCAATCCTCCGGACAGCCGCATTGACAAGCCGGTCGTGGTCGAGGATAATGTATGGGCGCTTCCGCAGTACCGCGTCTGCCTGAATTCCGGCGTGGACAATGACCACCGGGGGCTCATTCCCGGATGGCTCACCCCGGGCGCAGATTTCATCTTCCCGGCAAGCTGTGAGACCGCGGGCGGCAGCAGCCTCCCCATCCGCAAGGGCAGCGACATTGTCTGGATCGCACCGGACGGAACGGACACCTTCACCGCCGGGGAATCCATGACCCGCGCCGCCGCAGGCGCCGGCAGCATTAAGACCCCTGTCAGGGAAGGCGAATACCGCATCTATACCGTTTCCAAGGACGGCAGGGTGCTGAGCAAATCGCAGCATCTCCTGCGCATCCGCGGCACGGCATCGGGCATTGAAGCCGAGAGCTATTCCGAGCAGAAGGGCATTCAGACCGAGACCTGCTCCGAGGGCGGCAGCGATGTGGCTTATGTGGAGAACGGTGACTGGATCGGATTCCGGGACGTGGATTTCGGCAGCGGTGCAGACGGTGTGAATCTGCGCATTGCCTCGAACGGCGCACAGGCATCGGTGGAGGTGCATCTGGGCGCACCGGACGGCTCCTGCATCGGCACCATAGATGTGGAAGGCACCGGCGGCTGGCAGAAATGGGCGACCCAGACCTGCAATATCGAACCGACCAGGGGCATGCAGGATGTCTACCTCGTCTTTACCGGCGAGGAGGGCTATCTGTGCAATCTGAACTGGTGGTCGCTTCGTGAAGCAGAGGTGCCGGTCATTTACGGCGATCTTGACGGAAACGGGATCGTGGATGTCTTTGATCTGGCGCTGCTCAAACGCGCTGTCCGCACGGGTGAAACGGATCGTTTCACAGAAGCGGATGTCAACGGCGACGGTATTCTGGACAGTGCCGACGTCCGGCTGCACCAGGATTTCCTCTGCTGCGCGATCACCGCATTCCCGGCAGCACAGTGACGGAGCCGAAAAACAACTGCACAAGACAAACAGCGCCGGCTTCGCAGCGGGCGCTGTTTTTTGCATTTTGGGGGAATCTGCGGCCGCACTCCCGAAAACCGCTTCCTTGTATCCCAGGGATACAGGGAGGTTTATTTTTGCACCTTTTTGATGTATTTTTGCATTGCGGGTGTCTTTTGCATTTTAATATAGTATAATAAAAATATGGCTAATACCGCAACGTTTATTGTGTAATTTGCACTAATATATACGTATTGTATTCAGATAAGGAGAATCCCGTATGCTTACAGACAAGGCCAGGTGTATCTACTGCGGGAAACGCATTGAAAAGCAGATACCCTATTGCACCCGCTGCGGCAAGGACATCCGCAGCATGTGGGGAGAGCCCGAGCCGGAGCCGCCGGCAGAGGCACTGTTCTGCCCCAATCCGAAATGTCACGCACCCTTCATGGAGGGGGATCTGTTCTGCATCCAGTGCAGAAATGACTACGCCAAGCATCCGCCCGTGCCGGAATCTGCATTCTCGGACATGCCTGCCCGGGAGGACGGGCGGTATTGCCCGCTGTGCGGCGCTCAAAGCAATCCCGAAGACCTCTTTTGCGACTGCGGCTGCAATTTTCGCATTCACCCGAGAGTTTCAGCACCGCCGTCACGGAAAACCGTCTTTTACTGCGCTGTCTGCGGCAATACCGAGGTTTCCACTCCCGACGGCATCTGTCCGGACTGCCGGAGGAAGGAACAGCAGACCGTCTACTACTGTCCGGAATGCAACAAGAATACAGTCACGCGATTCGGTGAGATCTGTGAGGAATGCACCGCCGCCAAGCCTCTCCGGGGCACCGGCGAGGGCTTCCGGATCGTCCGCTGATGCAGAACAGGAGCGAGCGCCATGTTTGAAGGCTTTAACAGCAATTATGTAGGTTCCTATTTCCGGGAAAATTCAGTTGATATGAAATACAATGTCGATATTGTATTCGTCGTCGATGCCACCGGCAGCATGGGAAACCTGATCAACACCATCAAGAAGATGATCCCCGATTTCTACCGGGAAACCGTCAGATCCCTCGCAGAGAAGAACAAGCATGTGGATGTGCTGCGCGTCAAGGTGATCTTCTTCCGCGATTTTCTCGAATACCAGAAGGATCGCTGCGCACCGCTGATGGAGACGGATTTCTATATTCTCTCAGACCGGTACAATGACCAGAGCGGCCAGCTTTCCCGGAGCATCGCCTCCATTGAAGCCATCGGCGGCGGGGATATTCCGGAGGACGGCCTTGAGGCGCTTGCTGTTGCCATGCAGTCCGACTGGTGCAAGCCGATGGACAACCACAAGCGCCGGCACATCATCGTCCTGTTCACCGATGCACCGACCCATGAGATCGGCTACGGCAGGGCATGTGAGCTGTACCCCAAGGATATGCCGGCAGATTTCGGCGAGCTGACCTACATGTGGGGCAATCCCGTCCGGCATCCCGGCACGATGGAATACCAGGCCAAGCGCCTGATCCTGTTTGCGCCGGAAATGGACAAGCTGCCGGAGGACGACGGCTGGAAGCGCATTGTGCGCGGCCGCCGCGCAGAGGACGGCAGCCTGGTGGAAAAACCCTGGGAAAATCTTGACCTCATTCAGATCCGACCCAGTGACGAATTCCGCGATGTGGATTTCAGCCGCATTCTCAACCGTATCGTCAATTCTGTATAAGAGCTGCGCATTGCCTGCTATCCGGAAAAGGAGTGACCAAGTATGGAATTCGGCGGCGTACTATATCTTGATGCCGAAAAGATCGCCGGAAAGGGAGAGGATGCACAGACCTTCTCCTTCGATGAGGACGGCAACGGCTATATGTTCGTCTTTGACGGGTGCGGAGGCGCCGGCTCGGAAATCCATCCCGGGCTTGGCAGCGCGACAAGCGCACGGATCGCCTCCCATGCCTGCACCCTCTTCTTTGACAATTTTTTTGCCTCCGGTCAAAAGACCGATACGGCGGTGCTGAGCCGTCAGCTGCATGACTACCTGCGCCGGATCAATGACGCCTATCCGATGGATCATGCGGAAAGCACGCTGATTGATGTGCTGCCCGCCACGGTCAGCGGCGTGATGATCGGCAATACCGGAGAATCGGTCTGCGCAGGCTTTGTCTGGGCGGGTGATTCCAGAGGGTATCTGCTTGACAGCAAAGGCCTGACACAGGTCACGGAGGATGATGTGGATTCTCCGGATGCCTATCAAAATCTGTTCGACGACGCCATTATGACAAACCGCGTCCACGGCAATCCGGCAAGACCGCTGTTCCGCCTCCATGCAGCACGGGTAACGGTGCAGGAGCCGTGCATCGTCATCTGTGCGACAGACGGGTGCTACGATTATTTCAACAGCCCGATGGTCTTTGAATTTTTCCTCATCAGCATGCTTGCCACCTCCGACAGCTTCGCACAGGCTGAGGAGAAGCTGCTTGAGATCCTGCATGACCGTTCCGGAGATGACTGCTCCCTGATCGCCGCATTCTATGGCTTTTCCGATTATGCTCAGGTCAGGGCATTCCTGCGCGAACGCTTTGAAACACTCAGTGCCGACAAGCACAGCTTCAATGCCGATTACTGGGAAAACGGCTACAAGCAGCAGTATTACCGCCGCAATCCCCGCAGAAAGGCCGACGCATGAAGGAACAGAATATCCACGGCTACATAGTCCGCGATGAGCTGCGCTCGGAGAATGCCGGCAATTCCCTGTGGGGTGCCTGCTTCCGGGACGGCAGGAAATATTTCATCAAGCAGCTCAAGGAAACCTATTACGACATTCCCCTTGCGGATGCAACGCCGTTTCAGCGGGAGGACATGGAAGCCAGCACCCGCTTCTATCAACGCATGCTGCACCTGTTTGACGTTCTGAAGGAAGCCGACAACGGCAATCTGGTGGTGCCGCTGGATTTCATCCGGCACAGCGGGCATTATTACATCATCACCGAATGGGTGGATCAGTTCAGTGATTTCAGCGAGATCCGCGGATTCACGCCGCTCCAGAAGCATGTCATGCTCCGGGTGCTCGCCTACAGTCTCCAGGGACTCGCCGCCAGGGGCATCGTCCACTGCGACCTCAAGCCCGACAACATCCGCATCAAGGATACCATTTCGCGGGCAAGGACGCTGAAGATCATTGATTTCGACAACGGCTTCATTCAGGGAGAATATCCGGATCTGATCGGCGGCACCCAGAATTATCTGGCACCGGAGGCGATCATCCGGATGTATCAGGATGAGGACGGCGCCGCAGAAAAGATCGACGTCACACCGAAGGCCGACATTTTCTCCCTCGGCATCATCTTCCATGAGATCCTGACCGGAGAGCAGCCGCAGAGTGAGGATCCGGCATTTCCCTATCCGGGCATTGCAGCCGGACGCGGGATCCCCCTGCGGCTGCATCCGGGGCTGCCCGGAGAATATGCAGGAATGATCCGGGACATGCTGCTCCCCGAACCCGGGCAGCGGCCGGATGCACAGGCAGTTTTCGACATGCTCCGGCGGATTGATCCGCTTGCATGACAGGGACGGTGAACCTATGAACCGATGGAGATGCGACGTATGCGAAAGTCTGAATGATCCGGCCGACACCAGATGCATCGTCTGTGAATTTGAAAGGGATATTGCCAAGGGCAGGATCCCGCCCAGGCCGGAATCCCGGGTGCTTCCCTGCGCATTCCCGGGCTGTTCATCCAATGCACAGGCCGGTGAACGCTGGTGTGCCTATCACCGGGACACGGTTTGCCCACGCTGCCTGACACAGCTTCGGCAGCCGGATATGCCCTACTGTGCTTCCTGCACCGCGGCGCTGACCGCACAAAGCACAGCCGGATGGCGGATCACAGGTCTGGTGCTGCGGATCGCGGCAATCGTCCTGGGCATTGCACTGACGGCACTGATTCTGACATACTATTTGTATTTTCGCTAACAGAAAGGTGAGGAGCCATGATCTGCAGGTTCTGCGGCAGCCATACCGCTGCCTTGGATAAATGTACATGCTGCGGAAAGGCACATCCGGCCGTGACCGCCTACCGCACCCCGCGGGATGCGGCCGTGACCGATGTCCTGACCGCACTGCTTGCGGTGCCGGCCGATTCCCCGAAGCCGGCAGAAGCACCCACGCCGCCGAAGCATTCCCCGCGTTACCTGCTGCCGGCCGCTGCCGCAGCGGCAGTGCTGCTTTTGGTCTGCGGGGCATTGCTGCTGCATCATACGGGCAGCACGCAGGATCCTGCTCCGGCAGAAACGATGCCGCTTACCGAAGCGCTGCCCACTGAGACACAGGCCGCACCGTCAGAAACGGATGCCCCGACGGAAACGGGGTCGCAGGAGACGGATGCACCGGCCGAAACGGATTCAACGGGGATCGACGGCACCTACGATGCGATCGGTCACGGAACCTATGTCCGCAGCCGCTCGGAATGGTACAGCATCTTCCGGGTAAAGCCGGCTGCCTGTGACAAGACCCTCACGATCCGGGACGAAACCCTGCTGTATGAGGATACGGCATATCCGTGCATGTACCGTCATGACAAGCTGGTTCTGACCGACACGAATTTTGCCGGTATTTCCGATGATTTTATAGAGAGCTTTGATTTTGACGGGCTGACCGGAAGCGAGGAGAGCCACCGCGCAGATGATGTCGGAAAGCGCCTGTACCGCTTTGATCTGAAGGAACAGAACGCTGATGTAACGCTGCTCTGTACGCTGCTTGACGGGCTGGCCGTCGAGGAGAATCCGGATGCTGTCTGGAGCATTTCGGACGGCAGCCCGAATGCCGTCGTTCTCACGGAGGAGGAGGGTGTTTTTGTTCCCGGTATTTCCTACCGCGGCAAGATCACGGCGCTTGACGATGCAACCGCCGCTGTACTGCTCGACACAGACACATCAAGGATCATCCGTCTGTCGCCGGATGCGAAGCAGGATTATTATTTTTACCAGGACACGGACAGCACCGGGGTGTATCTGATCCAGTACATCCGGTATAACCGTGCCGGAAGCGGGGTGCAGGAATGAAATGTCCGAAATGCGGCAGTGCCAATACAGCCGGTGCCGAATACTGCCGGAAATGCCAGACACCGCTTCCGAAATCGAATGCACGCCGGTACTGCATCCGGTGCAGCAGATACTACCCGCCCGGCACACAGTATTGTGCCAAATGCCAGAGTGCGCTGACAGACAGGCCGTATCATTCCCGACTGCCCTGGATCATCGGCGGCATTGCGGCAGCAGGCATTGCCGGGACAATGCTGGTGTCCGGCTTTCTGATTGCTCCCGCCCGTGACTTTGAGGATGCGGTCGCACAGCAGGATGCACAGCGGCTGGCGCTTGTATGCCGTGAGCACCGGGGGCTTCTTGATTCCGGCAAGCACAGGCAGACGTATCTGGACTTCATGGAAAGCCGCGTGGATGCCTATTTGCAGGAGGAGATCAGCTACAGCGAAGCAATCCGGGATTTTTCCTATTTTGACCAGATCAACAGCCATATGGTCAATGATGAACCCCGCGAGGCGGCAGCCCAGGAGCTGAACCGCATTGAGAAGCTCCATGCAGGGCGGGAGCAGTTCGCGGATGCTGCAAAAGCGGCAAGAGAACAGCAATACGAAGCGGCAGAAGCCGGATTCCGGGCTGTGAAGAAGGACGATCCGCTCTATTATCCGCTCGCACAGCAGCAGCTTTCCATGATCGTGTCAGAAAAGACAGGCATTCTCAGCGATGCCGAAGAACAGCGCAGTCATGCGGATTTCGACGGCAGCATCGAAACGCTGACACAAGGGCTGGAGCAATTTGCCTACGACGAGGTATACTGCCGGAAATACCGGTATGCCATCGTCGAGACCATTGTCGCCCAGTGCGATGCCCTGACGCAGGAGAACTGCTGGTTTTCCGCCGGCGACAGACAAGGCGCCTTTGAACTGCTCAACAGTTACCTGCTGAATCCTGATTATGCCGATCAGAAGATTCTTCGTGCCAAGCTGCAGGAGGTCGCACAGGAATCCGTCACATATGAGCTTGCCGCCGCGGAATCGGCACTCGGCCTCGGAGAAACATCGCCGGTGCTCAACAGAATTGCCGACAATATCGCCAAGGCCTCCTTCCGGGATGCTTCCATCCGGAGCAGCAAGGTCTATGCGATGAAAATCTGCAGCGAGGACGCAGGCGTGCGCAGTCTGCTTGGTGACAGGGTGCTTGGTGAGCAGGCGGAAGCAGTGCTGATCGGTGAATCTGTCATGTCTGCTGCCGATTTTGCTGCGAAAGCCCGTGCAAAGGTCGATGCTTACCGGGACAAGCCATGGATCGCAGCCGGTCTCGGACGCTATTACAGCGAGAAGGAGCGGAAATTCACCTGGACCGTCATGCTGCTCTATGAAACCATCGAAGCGGAGGAAGAATGATGCCGGAACAGGAAAAAACAAAGCTGATCCGCAGAACCGTTCTGCAAGGCGTGATCGTGCTGCTGCTGCTGACCGGATGTGTCTTCTTCGGAGCACGCATCGCCGTCAAGGCCGGAGAACGCCGGATCTACCGCGGCCTTCTCGAGCGCTACCCGAAGCTGATGTATGACCGCAGGCTTGCCAGGATCGCGGAGGATTGTGCGAAG
The DNA here is from genome assembly GCA_902783005.1 of uncultured Ruminococcus sp. GTDB lineage: Bacteria > Bacillota > Clostridia > Oscillospirales > Ruminococcaceae > UBA3855. Next base: position 20,221 of record CACZPI010000027.1, read on the forward strand.
GCCTGCAAAACACAGGGGATCGGCGCAGAGGACATCGCGATCCTGGAAAATACGGATTTTGTGACGGAATATTCAGTTGATGCCGTCACGGCCATGTATACACAGACAGCAAAATCCGATGCTGCATTCATCAGCGCCTTTCTGAGTGCAATGGATGACAGTGCCAACTCCGACACGGACATCTGCCTGCTGCAATGCCGGTATATCGGGATCGGCAAATACGGCAGCCAGGTATTTGTGCTTGCTTATTATCAGGAATAAATGATCCGGAGGTAACTATGAAAACAAATGATTCTATGACCGCAGCCGCGCTGCCCGCCGTGCCATGAAGCAGTCTGTCATCATTACAGTCCGCCTGTTTTCACCGAAAAAGGCGGAGCACGAGATCGAAGTGCCGCTGACGATCACGGCACGGGAGCTTCAGACAGCGATATGCACAGCCTTCTGCGCGGGGACAGATCCGGAAACGCTTCTGCTGCGCACCGAACGTCCGGTCGCATTTCTGACCGGGGATATTCCGCTGTCTGCATTCGGAATGCGTGACGGCACCGTGGTCAATGTCATGCCGGCCGCACAGGAATCCCCCGTTTCCTATGGAAAATCCGTTGCACCGGATCTCTTTGCCGGTGTCGTCTTCGACAAAGCGGCAGATCTGTCGGAGGATCGCAGCCTTACCATCGGCAATACCACCGGCTGTGACCTGCTGCTGACGGAACCGGCATCACCGCTTGTCTGTGTCAGACTCACCGTTCAGGGCAGCGAATGCCGGCTTGAAACCGAACAGTGCCCGGAGGTCTCCTGTAACGGAAAGACCCTTTCGGTCGGCAATGTCAGCACGCCCGTGCATCATTTCGATTTTATCACGGTGCTCGGTGAATGCTTCTATTACCACAACCGCACGCTGTATTTTGACAGGCGCAGTCCGGTACAGCCCGCAGCTTCTCTGCAATGCCGGGAGCTGAGTGAAAGCGTCGGCTCCATGCATTATCCGGAATTCATCCGCAACAGCCGTCTCAGGCTCAAGCTCAGCGAGGAGCCCATTTCCCTGCTGACCCCCAAGGAAAAGCCGCAGAAGCCGAAAAGCAACCTGTTTCTCAAGCTCATGCCGGCACTGGGTATGGTGGCCATGACGGTGCTTCTGCGCGGCGTGATGGGCAACGGCAATATGGGCTATCTGCTGTTCAGCGTCGGCTCCGTCACAATGGGTGCCGTGGTTTCGGTCGCCACCATTATCAGCGATGCCAGGGAATACAAGCACCAGATCGTGGAAAGAGAGATCGGATACCGGAGCTATATCGACACCAAAAGAGCTGAGATCGAGGAGCTTCGCCGCGAGGAGCTGCAGCTGCTCAACCATATCTATTACAGCTACGAAATCACCTCTGGCTTTGCACAGAATTTCTCCGGAAATCTGTTTGACAGAACGCCGGCAGATGACGATTTTCTGGCGCTTCGGATCGGCACCGGCACCGTGGAGGCTGTCCGCAAAATTGATTACCGGCCGCAGGAAACCTATGAATCCGATGCGGATGCCCTGGTTGACCTGCCGCGCACGCTCGCAGAGGAATACCGGAATCTGTCCGGCGCTCCGATCCTGATCCGGCTGAAGGAAGCCAATGTCGTTGGCATCGTCGGAACGGATACGCTGCTGTATGAGATGATGAAGATTATGTTCTTTGATCTGTGCATCCGGCAGCATTACGATGATGTGACAGCCGTGCTGCTGACAAATGCAGCCTGTGCGCAGCAATATGACTGGATCAAATGGTTCCGTCATATTCACGGGGAAAAGCAGCGGCATATCGTCTGTGACGAGCAGAGCCGTTCGGCTGTCTTTGAATACCTCTACAGTGAGCTGAACCGCCGCGCCGGTTCACGGGACAAGGAAAAGCTGCCGCATATCGTGGTATTCGTCATGGATGACAACGGCATCCGTGAGCATCCTGTCTCGAAATACATCGAAACCGCCTCCGAATGCGGTGCGACCTTCCTGTTCTTCGGCAACGAGCGGGATCACATTCCCCTGGGCTGCACGCAGCTTGTCCTGATGGATTCCGACAGCCGGGGGCGCATTATCAACAACGAAAATACCGCGATCGTGGATTTCATGTATGTGCATATCCCGGATGCGGAGCTGTATGCCATCTCTGAAAAGCTCGCACCCGTTTACGGACAGGAGGTCAGCCTGGCAGGCACCCTGACAAGAAGCCTGACCCTGTTCGATCTTCTGGGCATCCGTGATGTTCAGGAGCTCGATCTGGCAGCTCTCTGGTCGCATTCCGATGTGACCGTTTCCATGGCCGCACCCATTGGCGTCAAGGCCGGAGACGAGACAGTTTATCTCGATATTCATGACGGCGAAGGCTGCCACGGGCCGCATGGCCTGGTAGCCGGCACGACCGGCTCCGGCAAAAGTGAGCTGCTGATGACCTACATCCTGTCACTTGCCATCCGGTTCAGCCCGCTTGAGGTCGCGTTTCTCATCATTGATTTCAAGGCCGGCGGCATGGCCGATCATTTCCGCAGTCTGCCGCATACCCGCGGCATCATCACCAATATTGACGGCAAGGAGATCGACCGCTCGCTCATTTCCATTGAAGCCGAGATCGAACGCCGGCAGAAGCTCTTTGCACAGGCCGAGGAAACGGTCGGCTCCGTTGTGGACAACATTGACAAATACATCCGTGCCTGGAAAGCCGGTCAGGTCACAGTTCCGCTGCCGCATCTGATCATCATTGTCGATGAATTTGCAGAGCTCAAAAAACAGTTTCCGGATTTCATGGAAACCCTGAAAAGCGCTGCCCGCATCGGCAGAACGCTCGGTGTGCATCTGATCCTTGCCACACAGCGTCCCTCCGGTCAGATTGATCCGCAGATCGACAGCAATTCCCGCTTCCGGCTGTGCCTCAAGGTACAGTCTGCCGAGGACAGCCGCGACATGCTCAACACCCCCCTTGCCGCCGAGATCCGGGAGGCAGGACGCAGCTACTTCATGGTGCAGAACAGTGATATTCTCGACCTGGTGCAGTCAGCTTACAGTGGCGCCCCCGCCGATCCGGACTGGACGGCAAGTCAGCGCAGCTTCACGGTCTATTCCGTGGATTTCGCCGGACGCCGGACACCGATCTATCAGAAAAAGCCGAAGAAGCCGGCCAATGCCGATCAGCTTCTGTCCCAGAATGAAGCCGTTACCGCCTACATCCGGGAATACTGCGAATCCGCAGGACTTCCGGAGCTGCCCCGGATCTGCCAGCCGCCGCTGCCCGCAGTCCTGCGCTGCATGACGGCACAGGAAGCAGAAGGCCTCACACTCAGCCCCGTTTCTGTCACAGCATCCAATGCCGGGATCCTTGGCGCTGCCGGAAATCGTCAGCAGGGCGCACTGGCTCTGGTGCTGTCTGCGGACAGAGAGGCGCTTCCCGGGATCTATGCCGATCTGGGTGTCTATGATGCCCCCGCCCGGCAGCGGCAGGAATTGTACACGATCAATGCGGCTGCGCAGAACACCTTCATTCTCGGTGCGCTGCAGAGCGGCAAGACCACGCTGCTCCAGCAGATGATCCGCAGCCTTTCCACACAATATCCGCCGGAGCAGGTGCAGTTCTATCTCATTGACTATGCCTCCCTGCTGCTGGCAAATTTCGATGCGCTTCCCCATGTCGGCGGCGTGGTCGTTCCCAACGAGGAGGAACGCCTCAGCAATCTGCTCAAGCTGCTCGGACAGGAAATTACACAGCGCAAGCAGCATTTCAAGAGTGCGGGCGTCAGCTCCTTCCTGGCTTACCGGGAGGCAGGGCACCGGGATTTGCCACTGATCGTGGTGATGATCGACAATCTCAGCATGCTGCGTGAGCTTCACCCGGAGCATGATGCCGCGCTGCTGTCCCTGATGCGTGACGGTCTGTCCGTCGGAATCAGCTTCACGGTCGCCAACAGCACCACCAAGGGGATCGATCACAAATATCTGTCGGCCTTTTCCGGCAGGATCGGTCTGTTCCACCACAACACCGACGAATACGGCATTCTCTTCGGCGGCTACAAGCTGTCCGTGGAATCTGTTCCCGGCCGTGCTCTGGTCAGCATTGAAAAATCTCTTCCGGACTGTCAGATGTTCCTGAGCTTTGACGGCGAACGCGAGATCGACAGGGTGGAAGCGATCCGCACCTACACCGGTGCCATGCAGGCACAATACCCGTCGTCGCGAGCCAAACGGATCCCGGAGATTCCGGAATTCCTGCTGCAAAGCGAGCTGATGCGGCAGCAGCCGGAATGCTTCCGGCAGTACAACACCATTCTGGGCTACAATTATGATACCCTTGAACCGGTATGCTGCAGCCTGTCCGGACGCCTGCTGTTCGTTTCCGGCACACCCGGAACCGGCAAGACCAATCTGATCCGGTATTTCCTGGGCTGTCTGCGGGCGGGGCTGGATGCCTGTCCGGTACAGGCAGTGATCTTCGACAAGCCGACCGTCAAATCGCTGGAATCCTATGCATCCGAATCCTTTGTCGATTACCGGATCAGCGGCGACGGCCTGAGAGCGCTGTGCAAGGAATGGAAGACAGAGCTTGAACGCCGCAAGGCGCTGGTGCTGGAACACCACGGTGATTTGTCCGTCCTGGAGGATCTTCCGCTGCTGCTGATGATCTTTGAGGATTCCTGCAAGGATACGCTCAACGATCTTGATGAGGAGCTGCTGGGCTATACTGCCTACAAATTCTCCTGGATCGCATCGAATGTGGACAATGAAGACCTCTCCCCCATGCGCACCCCGAAGCTGTACCGTGCAAAAGCGTTGGGCGCAGACTGCATGCTGTTCGGCATGTTCTCCGCAAGCAATCTCATTGACGGCTTCGTCAAGATCCCGCTTGCAGAAAAGCGCGAACGCCTGGGGATCGCAGTATCACCCGGAGACGCCTTCTATGTCAGCGCGGCAGACCCGACACGGGTGCTGCGGCTGAAAACCGTCATCTGCGCACAGGAGTAATCTTTTTTGTATGTCCTGCATTTATGCATGAACATAACGATTCCAAACTTGAAAGGAGGTGAAAAGATATGGCAATGAACACCAATAATACTGATGTCATGCGGGAAACCGGACAGAATTTCTACCAGAATTCTCTCAGATTTCTGGAGGAGCATGACAACATTCAGCAAAGTCTGAATGCCATCAGTGAAGCCCTTGGCACTTTCCAGAGCAGATTTGCCGTGCATGATGAAAATGTAGCGGAATTCCAAAAGGATCTTACCGCCGCCTCTGCACAATTAGAAGCAGTCTGGGAGAGCACCGCAGCCGATGCATTTGAAGAAACATTTGCACAATTCAACCGGTCAATGCAGGAATTGAGTGATACCCTTCAGGCAATCTCTGCACGAGGAGCTGATCTGAACAAACAGATCGCTGCTGTCGTTGATGTGATCAAGCAGAATGTACAGGATATGGCAGAGGTTTGCGACACCACCTGTGACAACTTTGAGGCGTATGCCGAAATCGAGGATCTCAATGAACGAAAGCTTGCCCATGCATTTGGACATTAAGAATCCGTCCGCAGCAATCGGGAGCAGTACCCCTGCTCCCGGAATGCTGTTCCATCTGAATGCTCCGGCAGAGCACTGAGATGAAGCAGCACCATCGAAAGGAGAGAGAAATCATGGCCAGAACATCAATGGAGATCCAGCAGGACATCACACGCTGGAGCAATATTCTGAATGAAAACAGCAGCAGCGCAGGAAGCTATGCTTCGGAATGCACCGAGCTGCAGGAACGCATTTCCAGTCTGACACAGCGGCGGCAGGCGCTCTATGACACCTATACCGAACTGGGAATGATGTGCGGGGCGCTGACAGCCGCGGTCGGTCTTGTGCAGGAATCGTGTGTGATGAACACCGAAGGCAAGACGTATCTCGCAGATCAGATCGGACAGTACAAGTCACGCACCGAAGGGATCATCAATACCGCAGCCGGGGTTCTGGATTTCCAGTTGAAGCTGCTGAAAAAGAGCTTCTCAACGGCATCTGAAAACGCACAGTCTGCCAGCGGCAAAGCGGATACAGCAAGGCAGAAGCTGCTGGAACTGAAGAAGGAACTCACCGAAGCGGCTGACACAGAAGGATAAGGAGGATTGCTATGCTCGATTACAGCGGCAGCAGAGATGTGATCGTCAACGAAGAGGAATGGGATGCCGTTTTGCAGGCACTCCGGACAAAGGATCAGGATCTGAAAATGATGCTGGCAAAATATCGTGATCTGCTCGATGACCTGGGGGACAAATGCTTTACCAAGGGGGCAGGGCATGATAATATTCTTTCCATGGCCTCGTCCATGAAGCTGCTTGACGAAGAGCTTGAACCGCTGTTCGGCAAGGCAGAAAAGATCATACAGACATATATTTCCGAAGTTCAGACAATAGACCACTACGTTGAGGGCATGGTCCAGTCACAGGCCCCGGGAGGTAACACATGAGTATACATGATTACAGTAACGGCGCAGTAACGGAATTCCGGAGCTCCATGCTGAATCTGGAAGCCATGGTGGATGACTTTACCCTTACGACCGAAGGGATGGAATTCGCATGGGAGGACGGCATTGTGGAGGCCTTTGTAGGCCGCATGACAGTGGCACTGATCAATGACATCAAAAAGGATCTGCGTAACCTGTTTGACAGCGCCGGGGGAACAGCGATCGTTACCGCCGGACATGTGGCACAGGAGGATGAAACAATAGCAGGGCAGTTTGATGATATCCTCCGGTCGATGGCTTTGCTTGAAAATGCTGTCAAGGGCGCTGCGGCCGTGCAGAACCGGTGTACCGGAACGAAATTTACAGCTGAGCCGGTTTGTGCGGATGTGGAGGAGATCATGACAAGGAACGTTGTTGCCGATCACATCACAGAGTATGTTACCAAGGATGAGGACGGCCGGTATGTCTATGATTATGACAATATCCATGACCTGGTCATGAAGGGCAATTCCTTGCGCTCTGTGGATTACACGATCCTGCTCACGGTCATGGAAACCACCGCAGAAGGCGACCAGCTCGACACTGAGGCGATTTCCAGTATGTTTGCCTTTGACCGTGAGGAGGCCGGAACAGCAAGCAGGGTTCTGTCCAATCTTTATACGATCATGAACGGCCGCACAGAGGTCGTGATGCATGAGAATTCACAATATCTTTCCATGACCACATATGAGATCAATCAGCTCAGCCCCGAGGAACAAGCGAAGGCACAGACGCTGAAAAACACCATTGCTGCGACGGATGTTGTGGAGGTGCTTGCAGTCGGCTATGAGGAAAACAGCCAATATAATATCCAGATCCATGAATTGGAAGACCGCAGCAGGGATTTGCAGGACAAAACAGATGCATACCGCGATCTGTGGACAAGCAAGCTGATACGCCGTACAGGTCTTGATCCGATGAAAATGTATCAAAAAACGATAAAGGATTACACAGATAAGCAAAGTGATTGCAGCAGCACCATCAGCGGTCTCGAAGCGATCAGCGGACCGATTACAGTGGATCCGGGGGCTGTGGTAATCTCCTTCAAAGCAGCTGACGATCAGGAAGTGACAGATGAGATCAGGTACTATCAGATCCGGTCAGGTGACAGAGAATACGCGGTAGTAACTGAGCACGGTCTGATGAATGAACAGATCTACGCATTGCGCGAAAAACTTGAAGAAGTCGGCGGAGAGAATATGACTAAAAAACTGAACAGCCTGAAAATGGATACAGAGGAGACATTTGAGGAATATTCTGCCGAACAGATGACAGATGATAAAAAAATGAAAGAAACCATCGACGGCATCAAAAGTATCCCATTCGTCGGAAAAGTAGTCGGTGTGGGGCTTGATGCTGCCGCAACAGTTTACTATACATCTGAATCACTGGTCACCGGCGAAAACAACGACAATTATATATATGATTATGGAACTGGTTTACTCGATGACACAATATCGACTGTATCGCTGTTTTCCGGAGCGGATGCAGACGGTGCTGCCGAGCTCACGGAGAAGGCCGGTGAAGCGCTCTTTGATACCGCGAAAGACATGGGAGATGACTATAAAAAGAACAGCGAACTCCGCGAGGAATATCAAAAAGAAATGCGCAGGCGTGTTGAGTATAATCAGAAAGTAGATGCCGCCAAGGATGCGTATGAGGCGATGGCCTACGCACACCAGAAGCTCAATCAGATGGGAGAGGAGGCTGCATCCATGTGGAACGTTCAGCACAAAAACGCTTTCGGTTCCATGACCATGTACTATGACGGCTACAATATCACCACCAACACCTGCATAACAGATTAACAGAAAGGAGCCCCCGAAATGTCTGATGATGTATTGGTAGTAGATATGGGCGGCGGGATAGAATACGACCTCGACGCTATCAGCGAAGTCCTGAAATCCCTGAATGCACTGGCCGGTGAACCCGTCTCCGACCTGACCATTACCACGGCGAATCAGGGCGCCGTTCCCGACAAGCTGCAGGAGCTTGTGGGTGCATACAATTCCATGCACCATGCGCTGCAGGACTGCATCCGTGCCACAGCAAACGTTGTGCAGGAGGTGTACGATTCGCGGGTTGCACTTGACGGATTTGAAGTTATTTCGTAAGGAGAAGATCACAATGAAAGCAAACAGAATCATTGCGGCTGCACTCGCACTGTGCATGTGCGGGGCTGCCGCACCGGCTATGCTGGAACATGAAGCATACAGCGTGAGTGCCGCTTCCCTCAAAGGCGGCTACAGTGAGGTCACCTCGGGATGGCTGACATTCCGGGTGTATGATGACCATGCGGAGATCATCGGTCTGAGCACCAGTGCATCGGGAACACTCAGTATCCCGTCAACAGTCAACGGCGTTCCGGTGACTGCATGGAATGCCACACCATTTAAAAGCAATTATGATAACTACAACAATCAGATCACCGGCATCTACTTTCCGGAAACCCTGACACAGTGGATCGAGGATAGTGATGCAACCATTCATAACGGCATCAATCTGCTCACCTGTTTCAGGAACCTTGCTGCGATTACGGTTTCTGCATCCAATCCCGCATTTACGGCAAAGGATAATATCCTGTACAGCAAGGACATGCATACCGTATATTTCTGTCCGCGAGTTAAAAATCTCGACAGTTATACAATACCCTCTACGATCACAACCATTTTTGAGGCGGCCTTTTCCGGCATTGGTATCAAAACGCTCAAACTTCCAAGCGGGGTAAAACAGATAGGTGAATCGGCTTTCAAAGGCTGCGATGCACTCGAAAGTGTGACCATCCCGGAGGGAGTGACCTCGATTGGCTCATTTGCATTTTGTGGGTGTGAACAACTGACCAAAGTCAGCATCTCTTCTACGGTAACTGAAATCGGCAGCAATGCCTTCTGGACTGATCCCATGCTCAGCGCCATTCAGGTAGCGGAAAACAATTCCAATTATTCCTCTTTGGATGGTGTGCTGATGGATAAGGCACAGTCTTCACTGATTTGTTACCCGGCCGGGAAAACGGACACCTATTATACAATACCGGATTCGGTAAGCAGGATTGAAAATGATGCTTTTTATCGTAATCCCTATCTGGCGTTTCCGACCATTCCGGATTCTGTGACATATATCGGAGAGTATGCATTCAGCAGATGCGACAGTCTTTCAGCCGTCACACTGCCGAAGCATCTCGATAAGCTCAAACACGATGCATTCGGCAACTGCCCGCGGCTGTATTCGGTATCCATCCCGGTCATTCCCCGATTCATTGACGGAGACGCATTCACTAACTCCGCTTGGTTCCTTGCAAAGCAAAAGCAGGATCCTATGGTCATTGTTGGTTCGCTTCTGCTCAATGGCGCGGCCTGCAAGGGAGAAGTCACGATCCCGGATACTGTGACAGAGATCGCTGACGATGCATTTATTGCAAATAAAGATATTACCGGTATTACCATTCCCTCCTCAGTCACGAAAATACATCAAGGCGTCTTCGCTTCGTGCGAAAACCTGAAAACCGTAAGGCTTCCGGATAGTCTAACTACTTTGAATAATACTCTTTTCCAGTTCTGCACCATTCTGACAACAGTCAATATACCGGAAAATGCCGTCTACATTGCATATGGCACATTTGGAAGCTGCTCCTCACTGCAAAGTGTTACTCTTCCGGAAAAGGTCAAAAAAGTATATGAAGGAGCCTTCAACAACTGCACGAATCTGAAGGAGGTCACCATTCTGAACCGTGACTGCGATCTGACACAGGAAAGACTCTTTACCAACAGCTCAAGCCGTGACGCAAACGGTAACTATACCAGCACCTTCACCGGCGTGATCCGCGGCTACGCCGGCTCCACCGCAGAGGCCTATGCGAAACAGTACGGCTACAAATTCGAGGCGCTGCCGGAGGACGAGCCCGCCTGGGGCGACATTGACGGGAACGGCTCTGTCGAGCTGGTCGATGTCATTTTGCTCAACAGGAACATCCTCGGCATGGAACAGCTCAGCGCTCAGTCGCAGAAAAATGCCGATGTCAACGGCGACAGTGCCATTGATTCCACCGATTCCCTGCTCATTCTCAAATCGCTTGTCAGCCTCGTCACCCTGCCGGTACAGTCCTGACTGAAAGGAAGAATACTATGAATTACCAGATGCAGCAAAGCGGCGGAGAGGATCTCAACCGCAATGCCATGATCGTCTACCTGAATAATATGCGGATCATCGAAACCGTCCTCTACCAGTCCAGAAAAGCCAGAGAACGCATGGACTCCGAGCTTTCCAGCCTCGATGCCGCGGAAAAAAATGCGCAGGACAGACTGAAGTATGCCAGAAGCAACGTGACTGACGGCAAAATGACCGGCGATGACAAGGCAAATACAGCCTGGACTGTCACAATGTGCATTTTTGCTGGTGCGATCATATTTTTGATCAGTCTTGGCCTGAATTGGGTGCTTGAGGAATTTCTTGGCTTCGGCGGGAAACATCTGATCCTGAAATTCTTTCAGCTTGTCGGTCTGATTATTGCCATTGGCGGCCCCATTTTTTATATAAAGAATGGCAAAACCGAGGCGAAGGACAGACAGCAGCACTCCATCTCCAATGTTTCCGACCAGGAACAGGCTTTGCAGGAGGCACAAAGCCGCGCACAGGAGGCACACCGCCAGTATGATGCCCCGCTTGCAAAAATCTCTGAGCAGATCCGCACCTATGAGAATATGCGCGACAACGGCTACGCCCTGAATCTGATCCCCTACTCCTCCAATGACGCGACCAACTGCCGGACATTGCAGGGCGTTCTGTTCCTGTATGAATTCATGTCCACCTCCCGCGAGAATTTCACCACCGCACTTGCACATTACAAGTATGAGCTCATCGTCAACCGCCTCGATACGCTCATCGGTCAGGTGAATTCCGTAATCAGCAACCAGGAGGCGATCCTCCGGAACCAGGAACAGACCCTCCGGGAAGTCCGGAATTCCGGCCAGCGCATCGGTGAGAGCCTCGAAGCGATCCGCGATTATGACAGCATCATCGCCCAGAACAGCGAGCTGCAAACCGCAATGAACCGGGAATCCCTCTATTACCAGAGAGTCACCTACATCAGAAATCTGTGATTTTTCCGCACTGCCCCCTCTCCCCGTCCGGAAAAGGGGGCATATCTGCATCCGGAATAGCAATTGACATTTTACACAAAATATGGTACAATATTGTTGAAACTGCCTGCACGCTCAGCATGCAGGCCTGCACACAAAAGGGGGTATCTGTATGAACATCCGAAAAGCCATTGCAGCTGCCGTTTCGCTTTGCCTTGTGGCCGGGACAGTCTGCCTGCCGCTGACGGTTTCCGCAGCCGATCCGGCATGCAGGGAAATTGATCCGCTGCAGTACACCTATGAAATTTATCCGCTGCTGGCACCTTTCAATGAATATTTCTTCGTCAGGACGGACAATCCCCATCCGGAATCCTTTCGGTTTTCGGACAAGGATTCTCCGTATTCGGAGACATCGGTCATCTACAACGAGGACAAGCTCTATGCCGATGTCGAATACGAAAATCCGGAAATGTACCGCGTCAACGGCGGCTATCTTTTCAAGAGCTTCACGACCAACGGCGGCGAGGTGACTCTCCAGATCCAGCAGGACATCACCAGAGCCGAATTCAATACCGAGATCTACGGCACGCCGGATCCGGAGACGACCGGCTATTCTCCCTACCACGGAATGCCCGTCGGCTCCTACGATCAGCATTACGAAAACAGCTGGGCGTATTCCATCGTCGGCTATTACAAATGGGTTGACTCCGATCTGACCTTCACGCTGCCTCCGCTGGTGGATGACTGTGATTATCTGATCCAGACCTACGGCACGGAAGCGGATTTCTTCTCCAATATGTCTGCCGTCCAGAGCGGCTTTTCCTCGGTCTGCCTGTACAGCGGCTCCTATATCCGCGGCGAGGTGTACCGCTCAGGCGACCGGGACTGGCATCTGACACCCGGTTATCATGTGGATCAGAGCTTCTATATTTACAGTCCCTTTGACCGCAGGGATAACCAATCCCTGTTTGCCTCTGCGATCTATCCGTACCGCTATGATTCCCTGGGATTCCCCGGCATGATGGGGCAGGTCTCCAAGCGTCTGAGTGACGAATCCACCTATGAATGGAGCAGCACAAGCCATGCTAACATCAATGTGACCTATCAGGGCGAAACCAAAACCTACGGCGGCCAGGGCAACGGCGAGGGGCAGGGACTGACCGCAGACAAGCTCACGCATACATTTACATTCGGGGATCAGGATGAATCCCTCACCCTGCAGGATGCCAGAGCCCTTCTGGATGCCTATGCCGCAATGGAAATGGAGGATGACATTCCGCGTGAGGACGAGCTGACCTGGGCGAAGATCTATGATGTCGTCGGAGACGGTGCATGGGTCGATATGGGCGGCTACTACACCTACCTGTACCAGAAGGACGACCGGGCTTCCTTCAGCTCGGATGAATGGGGCGTCGGCAATCAGATCTACTGGGGCGGCAGCCTGGGCTATTGCCGGGATACCTGGGTAGACGGCCGGTATATCAACAAGACCTTCGTCAAGGGCGCCACGCTGGAGGAGCATCCGGAAAGCGCCGTCATGCTGACACAGGTCACCGTGCCGGAGATCACGGATTACGAACGGAAATGGGATTCCGCATCCGGCGGCTATGTTTATTCGTCCGCGCAGCTCGGTGAGACCGTGCAGAAGAATGTGCTGTACAGGTATGATGCCGAAGCGCAGGTCTGGAAGGCGAATGTCACCTGGGGCGGGTACGATTATAATTTCGCGACATTCCAGACGCTTGCAGATCAGGGTGTGATCGCTCAGAATGACCTGGATCCGCTGATCCTGACCCGCGAGGAGGTCGAAGCACTGATCGCTGCCGGGAATTCTGCCGCCGATCCGGATTCGGGATTCATCTTTGACGGCTACTCTCCGCAGGGAACGCCCTTCCTGAAGGGTGACTGCAACAGCGACAGCAAATGCAGCGTTCTGGATGTCATTTTGCTGCAAAAATGGCTCCTTGCCGTTCCCGACACCTCGCTGGACAACTGGCGCAACGTGGATCTGACAGGAGACAGAAAGCTCGATGTATTCGATCTCGGCTTGCTGAAAAGCAGACTGCTGAGCCAGAAATCGTGATGCTTCTGCAAGAGGAGAGCCTCTCCCGGAAGCATCCTTGCTGACAGGCTAAAACACAGGGCTTACCGGTTTTCACGGTAAGCCCTGTGCTTATGCGGGTAACAGGACTTGAACCTGCACTCCTTACGGAAATAGAACCTAATGGCTGGGTAACAACAGTGGAATGCTACGAAGTCCTAATATCCTATCTCTACCAGAACAAAGATATTCTCA
>CACZPI010000028.1 GCA_902783005.1 uncultured Ruminococcus sp.
AACCCCCTCCCCGCGTGCGGGGAGGGGGCAGGGGGAGGGGCGGATCAGCAGTACGCCTTCCCCAAAACAGACTTTTTTGACAAGCTCGGGTGCGGGGGCGCAGCCCCCGCACCTAAAAACCCCCTCCCCGCGTGCGGGGAGGGGGCAGGGGGAGGGGCGGATCTGCAGTACGCCTTCCCTGAAACAAGCTGTTTTGACAAGTGAGGGTCGGAAATCTGCTGTTTCCGCCGGTTAACGCCATAGCTTAAAAAAGAAAAGCGGAATCCCCCAGGGGCTTTATTTTTTTCATTGCGGAGAGAAATTTGCAAATTTTTCTTTACAAATGCTTTGTTTTGTGCTATAATAGAAACCGTAAATTTTGCGCATGTCCGCCAGGGATGAACGAAAGTATTTCTATGGTGGAATTGTGAAAAACATGAATTTCATAACGGAGGGCAAATCTATGAGCAAGATCAGAGTAGCCATTGCCGGTTACGGCAATCTGGGCAAGGGTGTGGAGCTGGCTCTGCGCCAGAATGATGACATGGAATTCGTCGGTGTATTCAGCCGCCGCGATCCGGCAAGCGTCAAGCTGGCCACAGCAGGCGTACCGGTATGGCCGCTGGCAGATGCCGCACAGTACAAGGATCAGGTCGATGTGCTGATCATCTGCGGCGGCAGCGCAACGGATCTGCCGGAGCAGACTCCCGCACTGGCAAAGGATTTCAATGTCATTGACAGCTTTGACACGCACGCACGCATTCCGGAGCATTTCGCGAATGTGGATGCGGCTGCAAAGGCATCCGGCCATCTGGCGATGATCTCGCTGGGCTGGGATCCGGGTCTGTTCTCCCTGAATCGTGTGTATGCCGAGAGCATTCTGCGCGACGGTGCGACCTATACCTTCTGGGGCAAGGGTGTTTCCCAGGGACATTCCGATGCGATCCGCCGTGTCAAGGGCGTCAAGCGCGGCATTCAGTACACCTGCCCGGTAGAATCCGCGATCGAAGCTGTCCGCAGCGGCAGCCAGCCGGAGCTGACCACCCGCGACAAGCATGAGCGCGTTTGCTATGTGGTCGCTGAGGAAGGCGCCGACAAGGCACAGATCGAGCAGGACATCAAGACGATGAAGAATTACTTTGACGAGTACAACACGACCGTCAATTTCATTTCCGAGGAGGAATTCGACCGTGAGCACAACACCCTCCCGCACGGCGGCTTCGTGATCCGTTCCGGCAAGACGGGCGCGGATCTTTCGACCAACCAGACGATCGAATATTCCCTGAAGCTCGGCTCCAACCCGGAATTCACCGCATCTGTTCTCGTTGCCTATGCACGCGCACTCTCCCGCCTGAAGGCCGAGGGTGCCACCGGCTGCAAGACGGCATTCGATGTGGCTCCCGGCTATCTGTCGCCCCTCTCCCCGGAGGAGCTCCGCGCACATTGCCTTTGATTCTCTGAAATTCCGAATCCCCCTGCTGTCAAAGCAGGGGGATTCTGTTTTGTCTGGAATGCTCCGGGTGCCTGGTGTTGGCGAAGCCCCCGCACTGAAAAAGAGATCCCCCACCTTTTGTATACATTGCAATAATGCTGAAAAATACTTTGTACAGAATTAACAAAATGCCGGGAACCACTTGCAGTTTTTCCAACGCTGTGCTATAATAGTAATTGTACATTGTGGATAGCTGGGGGAAGGGTCCGAATACAGCGAAACCGCAAAATGAGTCAAAATCTATCAGATGAAGGAGCTTACAGATATGGCAGCAAAGATTTGTTATAACTGCGGCAAGAAGCTGCATGGAGACGGCATCCACTGCACGAACTGCGGCGCCCACCAGTGGCGCGAGGGCACGGAATCCATGAATGTGGAGCAGCTCAAGGAGAAGGCTGACGACGAATTCCGTCAGGCCAAGCTCGCCAAGGGCAACGATAAGGACACCTTCATGGAAATGGCGATGTATCACTATTTCCTGATCGCAGAGCGCATTCATGCCGCAATTCCGAAGCTCGAGGCAGTCGAGCCGATGGAGCGCAGCATCCACATGCTCGAATACATCCTCATGCAGGAGCGCCGCGCAGAGGCACACGGCAATGAGGTATGGCAGCAGAGCTACCGTGAAATGATCGAGCGTCTGACCAATATGAAGGATAACCTCCTGTATGAGCGCATCGAAAAGAACCGCATCCGCAGCGAGGAGACAGAGGAAACGCCTGCCAGCGCCAAGGCAGCAGACCCGAAGACGATGGATTCTGACAAGATCGACGAGCTGGTCGATTATGCGATTTTCACTGTTTCCGAGATGGACGAGATGGGCAGCTGGACATTCCTTGGCAAGGCCAGAAACAAGAACTACATGACCAGCATGTTCAGCTTCCTGCGTGACATCAAGAACCAGATCCCGACGCTTGAAGAGCGTGAGCGCGGCGTCATGTTCCAGGTCATGTTCCAGGTCGGTGACAGCTATGAGAAGGGCACCTATCCCTTCCCGCAGGATCCGGTTCGTGCCATCGAGTGGCATACCGAGGCAGCCAAGCGCGGCTTCGTCCTCTCCGATGTCCGCATCGGTGAGATCTATATGAAGGGCAGCGGCGGCATGCGTCCGCAGCCGGAGAAGGCACTCGAATATTTCGAGCGTGCCCTCAAGGCCGAGAATACCTCCCAGAAGATCAGCGAATACGCTGAGGCCGCCATCGAGCACATCAAGTACACGATGCGGGCAGGGAACTAAATTTTAATGAAAAACGAAGCTCCGGATCACACCGGAGCTTCGTTTTTTATAAGGCTTTCAAAAAGTATGTTTTCAGAGGGGGACTGTGGAGCTGCCCCTCCCCCCCTGAAAAATGTCAGAGACACTTTTCAGATATTATTCACTGAGAAACAGCTCCTTCAGGTGCAGGCCGGCGGCATAGAGCTCCTTCTTGGAATAGGTGTTCTCCTCCGTGTCCAGCGCTGTGCGGATGGCTTCCTTCATGGAGCAGTTCTCCTTGACGAGAATATCCACCAGCACCGCCTCCGGTGTGGAAATGTGCTCGGACTGCCGGATGATGTAGTCCTTGTCCAGCTCAAGCACCATGACGTATTCGCCCTTTTCATAGGTGACCTTTGCCAGCAGCTTTTCCCGCACCTCCTCGGGGGTGCCGCGGAAATGCATCTCATGCGACTTGGTCATGTCGTTGCACAGGCAGACCTGGCACTGCACCCCGGCTTCGATCAGGAATTCCACGGCGCCCATGATGCGCTTCGGGGATTCGTAGAAAACCACCGTCCGCGCCAGCCGTTCCCGGCGGAGCTGCCCTAAGATCTTGACACGCTCGCCGTTCTCCCGCGGGAAGAATCCCAGAAACAGGAACGAGCTTAGGTCGAATCCCGTGACCGTCAGCGCATTGATGGCGGCGCAGCAGCCGGGAATGCCGACGATGTCAATGCCGTTTTCGATGCATGCCCGGATGAGCGCATTGCCCGGATCGGAAATGCACGGCGTTCCCGCATCGGTCACCACGGCAATGCTCTTGCCGGCGGTGAGCTGTTCGAGAAAATAACGGATGCGGCCGTGCTCATTGTAATTGTGATTGGAGATCAGCTCGTTGCGGATGCCGAATTTATTCAGGAGAATGATGGTTCTGCGGGTGTCCTCCGCCGCGATGAGATCGACATTGCGCAGCGTTTCAATGCCGCGCTCGGACATGTCGTGGTAGTTGCCGATGGGGGTGGCAACGATGTAAAGCCGTCCGGCCTGTACAGGTTCCATAGGGAATGCCTCCTTGTGTGATGGTATCAGCCCTCAAAATGGCCGCTGACGCGGTAAAAGGCGCGTTTCCGGCCGAATGCCAGACGCTTTGCCCAGAGGGAATTGAACTGCTTGACGAATTCGTTGTCATATTCCGTGCATTCCGTGACGATCAGGTGCAGCGCACGCAGGCGGCTGACATAGGCTTCGTCCTGAAAATAGGCGAGGGAGAGCTGCGGCAGTCCGCGGCGCTGCATTTCGCCCTCCTCGTAGGAATCGGAATAGGTGGTAATGAATGTGAATGCCGCGCGGGGCTTCATCAGACCGGTGATTTTGGCAAGTGTTTCCTCCACGGGCTTGATGATGCATTCGAGGAGCGAGCCCCAGGGGAAATAGACCGACACGGAATCGGCAATGCCCGACAGCTCCGGGGGGAGCGCTTCGGCGGAGGCGATCACGAGCAGCATATTCGCGGCGCCGCCCTTTGCGGGTTTCTTCGCGGATTTCTTTGCAATTTCGAGCATATTCTCCCGCACCGGGTCGATCCCGATGAAGAAGGTGTCCGGATCCTGCAAAGCGGCCTTGTAAATATTCCGCCCGTCCCCGGTGCCGATGTCGATATGTACCCGCTGATACGGCTGCAAGCGCATTTGCAGCGCTTCGGCGTCGATGGTCTCCGGCTTGCCGCTGCTGAGAATCTGCATGGCGTATGGCCTCCTTTGGGTGAGTGTTCTCTTTATTATAGCACATTCCGGGGGAGAATGCAACAGGGGATTTCCTGATTTTAGAATGTCGTAGGTTTTTGTGGGGGGCTTCGCCCCCCATTCGGGTTTCTTGGTAATCATAATTTCTTGGTGCCCCCCACAAGAGGGGCGCCTCGCCGCGCCCCTCTTGACTCCCCGGCGCATAGAGGGGGCTGGCGCCCCCTCTATGAACTCCCTGCCTTATGCTTCCGCAGCACCGTCAAACGCATGTTTTTTCCAGGCAGTTTGCTTTATGTCATAGGCTTGCTGTATCTGGAATATTGAAACGCTCGAATTTGTTGTTCTATCGGCCTGGTTCCCCGTTTCATTGGAATCGAATGGGAGAATCAAAAGCACGTTTTCCATTGGAAATTCCCTGTTTTGGTTTCCGTGAAACTCCGACTGTCGGAAAGCGGCAATGAAACAAACGCTTTCGACTGCCAAACGATCGCAATGAAACGGGAAACTACGTTGTAAAAAAGTCTGATTTACAAATAATACCAGACGCAACCAAGCTCTCCACCCGGAATGCCTCGCTGAAAACCGGTAGCCTCCCCCATGAAGGCGACGCTAACGAGGGGAGTTCTAAGAGGGGGCGAGCAGCCCCCTCTTAGCGCCCGGAGTCCAGAGGCCGCGGCGAGGCGGCCTCTGGTGGGGGGCACCAGGAAATTCTCAATTAAATCAAAACCTTCCCTGGGGGGCGAAGCCCCCCACCAAGCACCTTCGGAAAAAAAGTTACCCCCTGCAACCCCGCCGGGGCTGCAATTCCGGACATTTGCAGAGGAATGTCGGAAACTGACATTTTCGGATCGTTATACTATTGACAAACAAGGAAAAATCGGTTATAATAATACTGGAGCAGTTTTGGAGATTTTTAATTCTGCAAACGCACCGATCGAACCGGATCCTGGTGTTATTTTTACAGGAATACCGGAATTTCAAGGAGGTAATACCTATGGCAATTGATGCAAAGCAGGGCGCACTGACCACCAACCAGAAAGTACTCGACTGGGTACAGGAGTGTGTAGATCTGTGCAAGCCGGATAAGGTCGTATGGATCGACGGCTCTCAGGAGCAGCTCGATGCACTGATCGAGGAGGTTACGTCCCTTCCGGACGGCGACCCGAACAAGATGTGGAAGCTCAACGAGGAGAAGCTCCCGGGCTGTCTGTACCACAGAACCGCTGTCAACGACGTAGCCCGCGTTGAGGACAGAACCTTCATCTGCACCCGCACCAAGGAGGATGCAGGCCCGACCAACAACTGGATGGATCCCAAGGAGATGTATGCAAAGCTCACCCCGATGTACGACGGTGCAATGAAGGGTCAGACCATGTATGTCATCCCGTACAGCATGGGCCCGGTTACTTCTCCGATCTCCAAGGTCGGCGTAGAGCTCACCGATTCCATCTATGTCGTTCTGAACATGAACATCATGACCAGAATGGGCAAGGCTGCATTTGACAAGCTCGGCGATTCCAACGACTTTGTACGCGGCCTGCATTCCAAGGCTGACGTAGATCCCGAGAAGCGCTACATCGTGCAGTTCCCGGAGGACAACACCATCTGGTCGATCAACTCTGCATACGGCGGCAACGTCATCCTGTCCAAGAAGTGCTTCGCTCTGCGTATTGCATCCTTCCAGGGCAAGAACGAGGGCTGGATGGCAGAGCACATGCTCATCCTCGGCATCCAGAAGCCGGACGGTGAGACCAAGTATGTGACCGCTGCATTCCCGTCTGCCTGCGGCAAGACCAACCTGGCAATGCTGATCCCGCCGGAGGGCTACCTCAAGGACGGCTACAAGGTATTCACCGTTGGTGATGATATTGCATGGCTCAAGCCCGGCAAGGACGGCAGACTGTATGCCATCAACCCGGAGAACGGCTTCTTCGGCGTAGCACCGGGTACCAATGAGAAGTCCAACTTCAACGCACTGGCTTCCACCAAGAAGAATGCCATCTTCACAAACGTTGCACTGGACAATTCCGACAACACCGTTTGGTGGGAGAAGCTGACCAAGACCCCGCCGACGGATGCTACCGAGTGGACCGGCAAGAAGGTCAACGGCCCGGAGTACGTTGCACAGGTTGACGAGAAGACCGGCAAGAACAAGACCCTGGCTCATCCGAACTCCCGCTTCACTGCACCGGCTGAGAACTGCCCGTGCCTGAGCCCTGAGTTCAACAATCCGGAGGGTGTTCCGATCTCCGCAATGATCTTCGGCGGCCGTCGTGCTTCCACCACGCCGCTGGTATACCAGTCCTTCGACTGGACACACGGCACCTACATGGGTTCTGCCGTATCTTCCGAGACCACCGCTGCTGCTACCGGTGCAGTCGGCGTTCTGCGCCACGATCCGATGGCAATGAAGCCGTTCATCGGCTACAATGTCGGCGATTACTGGGCACACTGGCTCGAAATGGGCGAGATGCTCGGTGACAAGGCTCCGAAG
>CACZPI010000029.1 GCA_902783005.1 uncultured Ruminococcus sp.
CTATCAGGTACAGATCGAGTATTACACTGACTACATCAACCGCAACCCGGAATGGCAGCTTGCCGGTATATTTGCAGACGAGGGCATTTCCGGTACATCGACCAAGAAGCGCAAGGAATTTAACCGCATGATACGGATGTGCAAGAAGAAACAGATCGACCTGATTCTCTGCAAATCCGCAAGCCGGTTTGCCAGAAATACGGTAGACTGTCTGGAGCATATCCGACTGCTTAAGGAGCTTGGCATCGGTGTGATCTTTGAAAAGGAAAACATCAATACGCTGGGCAACTACAGCGAGTTCATCCTGTCTCTGCACAGCAGCTTTGCACAGGCAGAGTCGGAGTCGATCAGCCGGAACATTACGCTCGGCAGACAGATGGCTTTTCGGCAGGGTAAGGTGGTGTACAGCTACGCCGGATGGCTCGGCTACCGCAAGGGGGCAGACGGAAAACCGGAGATCATCCCGGAAGAAGCCAAGATCGTGCAGCTCATCTACAAGCTGTACCTTGAGGGAATGTCGATGCTGGGGATCGCCGGACGGCTGGAACAGACCGGGATCCCCAATAAAAAGGGGATTACCAAATGGCGGCAGGACATGGTGATGCGTATTCTCAGAAACGAGAAATACGCCGGGGATGCTCTGCTCCAGAAATCCTATACCCCAAACTGCCTGTCACACAAAAGCGTGAAGAACCACGGGGAACGCACGATGTACTATGTTTCGGACTGCCACCCTGCGATCATAGACCGGGCGACCTTCCATCTGGTACAGCAGGAGATTGCTCGTCGGGCATCCAAACGCAAGGTCAGCGACAAATGTGTGACGGAGCAGGGCCGCTACTCCAGCAAATACGCTTTGACCGAGCTGATGATCTGCGGCGAATGCGGCACGCCCTACCGTCGGGTAACATGGAACGTCCACGGTAACAAGCAGATCGTGTGGCGGTGTATCAGCCGCCTCGACCACGGCTCACGGTACTGCAAAAATTCGCCGTCTATTCATGAGGAGCCTTTGCAAAAAGCCATTGTGGATGCAATCAACGAATACCACGGCTGTGCCGGAGAGATCGCCGGTATCTTGAGAGCAGGAGCGGAGGCGGTACTAACCGGACAAACAGACGGCGAGATTTCAAGCATAGAGAAACGCCTTGCCGAGATCGACAAAGCCCGGAATGATATGATCGGGCTGATCGTCAGCGGTACGGTCGGGAGCGATGCACTCGATGCGGAATTTCAAAAGCTGCATGACGAAGAAGAAAAGCTGTCCGAAACACTAAAGCAGATAAAAGAGCAGAGCGCCGCTGACAATACGGTGCAGCAGCAAATTGATGCCGCTTTATCCGAGATTTCCGCAGAGCAATTCACCATGACGGAGTTCGATGAAGTGTCCGTCCGCAGGCTATTGGAATGTGTCCGGGTGATCGACAAAACGCATTTGCAAATCATTTTCAAGGGCGGTTATGAGGTCACTGTCGAGGTCGATAAAAAGTAAATCATCAAGGGAAAAACAGCTTGCTTCGGCAGGCTGTTTTTTGGTTGGAGGTGACATGATTGGAAGATAAATATGCCGGAATCTACACCCAGCAATTTGGTGTGGAGATCGAAATGACCGGCATCACCAGAAAGAAAGCTGCCGAGATCGTCCACGATGTGCTGGACGGCAAACTGTATCGCAGATCAAGCAGCAAGGGGCGTGACCATTATCAGGTCGTGGATGAGCAAGGGCGCAAGTGGCGTATTATGTTCGACAAGAGCATGACTCGATGTGACGAACATTATGAGATCACGGAAAATGAGGACTACGGCGTGGAGCTTTGCACCCCCATTCTGCGCTACGAGGACATCCCGACATTACAGGCGATTGCCGATGCTTTGAGTGAGGCAGGTGCTGTGACGGGGGCAGAATTTCGGGCAGGGTTTCACATTCATGTGGACGGCTCGGAGATCACGCCGCAAAAGCTCATTAACCTTGTGAACTTCTATTCCAGCAAGGAAAACTACTTCTGGCAGATACTCGATGTGCCGGACAACCGGGAACCGTACTGCCAGCGCATCAACCGCGATTTTGTGGCAGAACTGAACCAACAAAGACCGCAGGAGATGGAGGATATCGCTGAACTGTGGTA
>CACZPI010000030.1 GCA_902783005.1 uncultured Ruminococcus sp.
AAAACCGGATGCAGGATCCACCCTGCATCCGGTTTTGCTGTTACAGATCAGTAGCTCATTGCGCCATTGCCGGGATAGAACGGCGCGGACTGGGTGTTTCCTTCAAAGAAATCATTCCAGAGGCCGTACTGGTAGTAATTGTCACCCTTGGCAATGACCGCCTCTGCCAGATCGCTCTTCTCCGGCGGGATCACGAAGCTGTTGACATAGCCGTAATCGCTCTCCGCGATCACCAGCAGGTAGCAGTCCTCTGCGGATGCATAATTCGTGACAGCCGCATCCATCAGCGCTTCCAGCTCCGGGTAGGATGCCTTGGTATTCTGGCCGCTGACACCAACGTAATAATCCGTGTATGCTGCCTTGTCCTTCTCGTAGTAGATCGTTGTCAGCGTGCTGCTCGGATAATCCAGCGAGGCTGCCGACCAGGTGCCGGGCGCATAGACCTGAATGCCGGTCACGCTCGAATAGGTCATCGAGGACGAATCCTCGTCATAATAATACACGCTGCGCATCCCCACGCGCTCCTCGGGGGTAAACTTGCGGAAGCCGTAGCTGTCGAGCTTTTCCAGGGTCGCGGTGCAGCAGTCATAGATCGGATAGCTGTAAACATAGGCATAGATGCGCTGTGTCCGGTAGTCCTCTTCTGTCATGCGTTCCAGATCTGCACGGTAGGCGTCCGTGAATTCCCTGATCGCGCCCATGCCGCCGCGGACTGTGATCTCCTGCGCGGATTCATCGGCGGAATAGCTGTAATCATAGCGATAATCGGAGCCCAGACTCAGGCGCAGTCTCAGCGGTGCATTCTGCTTGCCTTCCTCGGTCAGCTCCGTGCCGTCCGGGGAATACAGGCGGTAGCGTTCCAGATCCGCATACAGACCGTTGTACAGCCCCTCGGCATACAGCGGCGTTCCCTGCACCAGTCCGCATACCCGCAGGTATTCATCCGGGGTGAGCATGTAATTGCGGTGGATCTGCGTGCCTGCAACGGTGTAATAGGTCACATTCAGGCTGTGCAGCTCGGAATTGACATACTGTGCATGCGCTCCCTCCGGCAGCGGGAAGGACGGCGGGGTATAGGTGCTGTTGTACTGGTAGCTGTCACCGGTGGCCAGATCCTCCCGGTACACACTCGGCATTTCGTAGGAAAAGCCATTGTATTCGTCAAAGCGGAGATCCCAGAGCGCGCGCTCTGCCAGTGCTGCATTGATCGGCTCGCACGGATCTGCGCCGTCCTTGCGGGCAGCAACAATGTCCCTGTGGATCGCCGTCATGCCGCTGATGATCTCGCGGTCGGTGTATTCAAGCTGCGTGTTGCCGCCAACGTAGCTCGAACGGTCAAGCTGGATCTTCACGGAGGTGACCGATGCGGAAGCAGGGACATAATTGACCCGCCCGAAGCATCCGGTCGCAACGATAACACCGTAGCAGCCCGCTGCAGCGGCCACTGTCACGACATAGGTCACGATGCTGACCCAGAATTTCCGGAATCCGCGCTTGCGGATGACCTCCATGACGAAGTAGACGATCGCGGAAAACAGGATCGCACCGCCGATCACATCGTCACTGAGCGGCATCAGGCACATGATGAGGATGGTGACCATCGTCAGCATCAGGTAATAGGCTGCAAGGTAGACAAAGGGCTTGCCGACATGCTCGGCCTTGCGGCGCTTGTAGAGGAGCCAGCCTGCAAGGGTCAGCACGGCTGCCAGCAGGCAGATGACCACGATCCAGCGCAGGAAGGTCGGGAGCATTTCATGGGTATTGGTCTGTGTCGCAAAGGCATAGCCGTACATGCCGGAATCGAATTTGTCGGAGATCATGGATCCCAGATAGATCAGGCCGCCGATCGGGCTCATGAAGCCGATCACCTCCAGTGCCGCCTCCATATCGAGGGAAACCTTGTAGCAGACCACGCAGATCACCGCAGCTACGGTGCCGGGGATCAGGCAATTGAGGAACAGCGTGGTGTACAGGCTCTCAAAGAGGGTGCCGCAGCAGACCGTGATGAGCACGCTCAATGCATAATAGAGCACCATCAGTGCAAAGAGACCTGCCGTTCCGTAGGCATAGATCGAACGAAGCTCCGCCACGTCCGCGGCTCCCTCCGGGGAGACGAACATGCCGCCGACGAGCAGGATGATCCAGCCGAGGATGCATGCGGCGATATACGGCACGGTATACATGGCCAGACCGCCGAGGAAATTCGTGAAGTATCGCTGTGTTCCCGTCAGCGGGAGCGAATAGAGCATATCGACATTGGTCTTTTTCCAGAGCTCCGAGAAGGAATTGATCGCGGCGAACATTCCCATGAACACCGAAACACCCAGGCACATGGCGCCGATGCCGGCATAGGCCTCCACGCCGATATAGATATGCCTGTCTTCAAGCACGAAGCTGCCGATCAGCGCGAGCATAATCAGCGGAACGCCGAGAATTTGCAGGATGCAGGTGACGATGTTCATTTTCCGGTTCTGCCGGATGACGCGCAGACCGTTGCGGAACGGAAGCGTCTCAGGCGAATACGTTGCTGTCATAACCGAGTCCCTCCAGTTCATAAATAAAGATCTCTTCGAGCGTCAGCGGTACGAGGTCGCAGACGACAGGCTCCGCAGGTGCAAGCGCCTGCCGGATGGTCTCCTCTTCGCCCTTGGCGATGATGTGGTAAATGCTCTGCGTCTTGGCAAAATGCAGGATCTCCAGACCGGGGAAGTCCTCTGCGGTGTATTCCCGCTGCTTATCCGCAAAGACGGTCTGCACCTTATGCACAGCGCCCTTGAGGCTGTCGAGCTGCCGGTTGAAGATGATATGTCCCTTGTGAAGCAGGGCAGCGGTATCGCACATCTCATTGATCTCCTTGAGGTTGTGCGAGGAAATGACGACGGTCAGCCCGCGCTCGCACATCGCATCAATGAGCATCCGCTTGACGATGATGCGCATGGTCGGATCAATGCCGTCCATTGCCTCGTCAAGCAGCAGATACGGCGTGCAGCAGGCAATGCCCGTGATGATGATGGCCTGCCGCTTCATGCCCTTGGAATAGGTGCTCAGCTTCTTGTCCATGGGAAGCTGCACAGCGCCCTCGAGCTTCTTGAAGATCTCCTCGGAGAAGCCGGGGTAGAACTGCTTGTAGAAATCCTTGAGCTGTCTGAGGGTGAAATGCGAAAACTGAATGGTCTCGTCATTGATGAAGAAGACCTTCTGCTTGGCGGCCACATTGTCGTACACATCCTCCCCGTCGATGAGGACGCGCCCGCCCTCGGGGGAATAGATGCCGCACAGCAGCCGCAGGATGGTGGATTTGCCGGCGCCGTTCGATCCGAGCAGGCCGAATGCCGATCCCGTGGGGATCTCAAGATCCACCGCATCGAGCGCCTTGAATTCGCCGAAGGATTTGGTGGTCGTCTGTAAAGTCATCATTGGGAATCGCCTCCTTGATTTGCCGCGATGGTGTCGATGCGTTCACAGAGCGCACCGCTCGTGATGCCGGATTGCAGGGCGGCGGTAACGGCCTTGTCGAAATCGCCGAGGATATATTCCTGCGCCAGCAGATGGTCGGGCTTGGCAATGAAGCTGCCGCGCCCGGCGAGGGAATAGATGATGCCGTCACGCTCGAGCAGGGTATAGGCCTTCTGGATCGTGTTGGCGTTGACATGCAGATCGAGCGCAAGTGCGCGCACGGAGGGGAGCTTGTCGCCCTCTCCGAGCACCCCCTTGATAATCAGCTCGATGACCTTGCGGTAGAGCTGCTCATAGATGGGTGTCCGGCTGTTGATGTCGATGTCGAACATGCGTGGATTCCTCCCTTCACAATCAGATCTTCTTCTGTTATATGTGTATTATTCGTATTAGTACAGTTATAGTATAGCACAGCGGGATGGATTTGTCAAGGGGAATTTGCAAAAAAAATTCTCTCCCGCATGCGAGAGAGAATAAAAATGGCTGTATACAGTGTTTTTTCAGAGAGATCACTCATCCGAGAGCGGATTGCCGTTGGCATCGGTGGTGATATAGGTGCCGCAGAGGATCAGGATGCCCTCAATGAAGCCCCACAAGCTGCCTGCGCCGCAGGTAACCAGTGTCACGATGATCTGGATCACGCCCATCTTGGTATAACCGAGATAGAATCTGTGAACGCCGAAGCCGCCGAGGAAAATGCCCAGCAGACCGGCTGCGAGTTTGGATTTCTGTTCCATAGCAATATTCTCCTTTTTTATAATGGGGGACGCCAAGCATCCGTATACTACCATTATACCGGTCTGCCTGCCGTTTGTCAATGTTTTCTCCCGACCTGTACCGGGGTTTCGGCATTTCATCCAATTTCCGGTTACATGCGGGGGCAGTTTTTGATTTTCATGAGAAAACCCCGCTGCCGGGGGGATTTTTTCAATAAAGCTATTCCATTTTGTTTGATTTTCTGGTATAATAAGAATGCAATCCATTACCAGCCATTACGAAGGAGGTTCCCCTTCCCTTGAACAAATACAAAAAGCTCGCCCAGAATACCGCCATCTTTGCCATCGGCTCCTTCGGCTCGAAGATCCTGCTGCTGCTGCTGACGCGGCTGTATTCCGGCAATATCAATTCCGTTGACACCTCGACCAAATCCCTGCTGGAACAGACGGCGAATTTCATCATTCCCATCGTCACCTTCTCCATCGCGGAAGCCGTCATCCGCTACGGCCTCGACCGCGAATACGATAAAAAAGAGGTCTTTACCTCCGCGTGCATCGTGGAGCTTGCCGGCATGGTGATCCTGCTCCTGCTGTCACCGCTGCTCCGGCTGCTGCCGTATACCGACGGCTACATGACCTATCTGCTGGCCTACATCCTCGCCTCCTCCTTCCGCCAGCTCTCCTCGCAGTTCGTCCGCGCCCGCGATATGACAAGACTCTTTGCCCTTGACGGCATTCTTGCGACGCTCTCGCTCTTCTGCTTCAATGTACTCTTTATCTCCGTGCTGCACTGGGGCGTTCACGGCTTCATGCTCGCGGTGTTCCTCTCGGACTTCTGCTCGGGCGTATTCCTCTGGATCGTCGCCAAGCTCTGGAAATTCTTCGATCCCAAGGTGCTCAACATGGATGTCGTGCGCGTGATGCTGCGCTTTTCCATTCCCATGATCCCCACGGCCGTCCTCTGGATCATTACCGGCTTCTCCGACCGTCTGTTCGTCCGCTATATGGACGGCTTTGCAGTCTCCAAGGATGTCGGGGCAGGCGCGGCAGGCATCTACGAATATGCCTCCAAGGTGCCCAACCTGATCTCCATGGTTTCCACCATCTTTTTCCAGGCGTGGAATATGAGCGCCATCACCGAGAACAATTCCAGCGACAAGGGCGAATTCTACCGCCGCATTTTCTCGGCGTACCAGGCCTTCATGTTCCTCGGTGCCGCCGCCATGATCGTGTTTGTGCAGCCGTTGTCGGCATTCCTCATTGATTACAGCCGGTATCCGGAATACCGCACCTGCTACCTCTACACCCCCATTCTCATCATTGCCGTTGTCATGATGAGCTTCAACCAATTCCTGTCGAGCGTCTATGTTGCGACCCAGAAGACCTCCCACAGCATGTGGACGGCACTGATCGCCGCAGCGACCAACATCATCCTGAACATCATCCTCATCTATAAATGGGGCGTACAGGGTGCGGTGGTCGCGACCTTCGCCAGCTATTTCGTCTGCTACCTCGTGCGCATCGTCGATACCCGCAAGCTCATCTATTTCCCCGTTGCACACGGGCGGTTCTTCCTCAATGTCATTGTCCTGTTCGCCATGAGCATTCTGGCCATCACGCATCCGGCGTGGGGGATCATTGCGGAGCTTGTGCTCTTTGCATTCATGGTGATGTTCAATTTCTCGGCAGTCCGTATGGTACTCAAGATCGCCGGAAAAGTCCTCGGCCGCTTCCGGCGTTCCGCATAAATCCCATTTCAAGGAGGTATTGCTATGTCTACACCCCATCTCGAAGGCAGCAAGGGTGATTACGCACCCGTTGTACTCATGCCCGGTGATCCGCTGCGTGCGCAGTTCATCGCGGAAAATTTCCTCGTCGGTGCCCGTCAGGTCAATTCCGTGCGCGGCATGCTCGGCTATACCGGCACCTACAAGGGCGTGCCCGTTTCCGTACAGGGCAGCGGCATGGGACAGCCGTCCATCGGCATCTATTCCTATGAGCTGTACAATTTCTACGATGTGCAGAGCATCATCCGCATCGGCACCGCCGGCGGCATCACCGACGAGGTGAAGCTGCGCGACATCATCCTTGCCTCCGGTGCCTGCACCAATTCCAATTTTGCCGACCAGTACCGGCTCCCCGGCACCTTTGCGCCGGTGGCATCCTTCCGGCTGCTGCGGGCTGCGGCAGAATCCGCAGAAGCCCTCGGACAGCGCGTCCACATCGGCAATATCCTGTCCTCGGACACCTTCTACGACGATGCCGATTCCCTCGCGGACTGGAAGAAAATGCATGTGCTCGGCATTGAAATGGAATCCGCGGCACTCTACATGAATGCCGCCCGCGCCGGCAGGGAAGCGCTGTGCATCTGCACGGTCTCCGACTGTCCGCTGCGGCAGGAATCCACCACCTCTGACGAGCGTCAGACAGGATTTACCGACATGATGGAGCTGGCACTGGAGACCGTGACAAAGCTCTGACTGAATAGAAAGGATGCAGGATCATGAAAGCACAGAAGGTTATCATTCCCATTGCCATTGTTGCCGCCGCAGGCATTCTGGCGCTCGGCAGCATGGATACCGTTCCCGTCGGCTCGACCGG
>CACZPI010000031.1 GCA_902783005.1 uncultured Ruminococcus sp.
AACCCCCTCCCCGCGTGCGGGGAGGGGGCAGGGGGAGGGGCGGATCAGCAGTACGCCCTCCCCAAAACAGGCTTTTTTGACAAGCTCGCACCCCGGGTTTCCGGGGTGTATTTGTATGATGCGGGGGCTGCGCCCCCGCGCCCCTCTGCAACTATGTCATACGACATAGTTGCACGCATGATGCACCCCGGGTTTCCGGGGTGCATTTGTCATGCTTTAAGAAACCTCCAATATTTGGCGGTGAAAAGCAAGGAACGATCATTTCCGGCGAATCCAGGCGGTTTTCTGCCCGGATGTTAACCATAACTAACAAATGGAAACAGGCATTTATGGGGAAATAGACAGAATTTCAGATGCATTGGGTTATCTTTTTGAAAGCACCTCCAAATGTGTTTACGATTTGGTATCAGTGATTGACCTTTTGCTGCGGTTGTGCTAAAATAGAATCCGAAGTTTGGTTGGCGACCGCTAACCGATGGCGGCAGAAGCCCGCTGCATGGCAGATGGCTCTGCCGGTTTCAAATGTCACAGGTTAGCAAAAGCTAATATCTGGATTTTACGGAAATCCATTATGAAATCCATAAGGAGGCAACAGCATGAACAGGCAGATACGCCGGGCGGGATCCTTCCTGCTCGCGGTATGCACGGCGCTCATGACGGCGCTGCTCCTGATCGGCCGATGCGGACTGACCGCATCGGCAGAGGGTGCCTACGTCCAGTCGTGGGAAGATTACAAGGCCGGCGGCGGCGCGACCGGCACCTGGCAGAATGTCGCAGATGCGATCGACGACGTACTGGAGACATCCTACCGGCTCTACGTCGGCGGCGACCAGCAGACGGCCTATGAGGCGGCGCGTGATACCTACAATTATTATTATGAAACATCCGGCTTTGAACGCAGTGTCAACGGCTATTCCGGTTCGGAGGTCAGCAAGGCGGAGCTCCAGTTCCGCGCTGCCCGCAAGGCCGTCAAGAACGGCGAATCCGAAGCGGACATTGCCCAGGAATTCAACGAGCTCAGTGAGATCCTGCACAACCAGGCCAATCACCTTGACGGCATTGATGCGGCGGGTGAGAGCGGCCTGAATCTGACGGGTGAGCCGGAGGAAACCGAAGCGGCAGCGGAAACGCAGGCCGTATCCGAAGCGGATGCAGCGGCGGAAACCGAGTCAGCAGATGCTTCCGAAGAAGCAGCACCGACCAAGACCCGCAGCAATGCGCTGGTGACATTCATCGCCTGCTTCGGCATTATCCTGCGTGAGGGTCTGGAAGCGATCCTCGTTGTGGGCGCGATCATTGCCTATCTTGTCAAGTCCGGCAACAAGGACAAGCTGCGGTATGTGTACATCGGATGCGTGGCTGCCATCGGCGCGAGCTTCCTGTGTGCATGGCTGCTCAGCCTGCTCAAGCTGGCCAATACCGCCAACCAGGAGATCATCGAGGGTGTGACGGCGCTGCTTGCCGTATTCGTCCTCTTCTATGTGAGCAACTGGATGGTATCCAAGGCCGAGGCCGATACCTGGAACAAGTACATTGACGATCAGGTGAAGATGTCCGCCGAGACCGGCAGCATGTTCACGCTGGCATTCACCGCATTCCTGGCGGTGTTCCGTGAAGGCGCGGAGGTCATCCTCTTCTACCAGCCGCTGATGTCGGACAAGTCCGTGGTCAGCTGGGCATGGGGCGGCTTCTTTGTGGGCTGCATCGTGCTGGTGTTCGTTTTCCTGGCGATCCGGTTCCTGAGCGTCAAGCTCCCGATCCGTCCGTTCTTCCTCGGAACGTCCATTCTCATGTTCATCATGTCCATTTCCTTCCTCGGCTCCGGCATCAAGGAGCTGATCGAGGGCGACGTGATCGACATGACGTCCCCCGACTGGCTTCAGGCTGTGATCCCGTTCAATGACGTTCTCGATGTACTGGGCATCTACCCGTGCTACGAGACACTCATCCCGCAGCTCATTCTCATCTTCATCACGCTGCTGATCTTTGTGATGCAGGGCTGGAAAACGAAGAGCCACAAGGAAGCCGGTGTGCTGGCGATCGTATTCGGCGCAGTCGGCGGCCACAAATTCTACCTGGGCAGGTACGGCCAGGGTCTGATCTGCGTGGCATTCTGCTGGACGTTCATCCCGGCGCTCCTCGGCATTGCACAGGGCATTCACTACCTGACGGAAACGCAGGAGCAGTTTGAAGAAGAACTGAAACCGAAGCCGAAAAAGGCAAAGAAGCAGGAAAAGAAGCCTGCGAAGGCATAAGGAGCTCTGCTTCAGGAGATCCGAAACATGCTTCCTTCGGGGACACCTTCTTCATTGCCGCGAAGAATCCCGGCGTGAAGACGGCATTGATGATCGGCGTGCCGGTCGTGAGCATTGCGGCATTCGCGGCAGCGCTCATTCTGGAGAAGCGAAGAAAAACGCAGGATATTGCGGCGCCGCTCCTTGCCGGCATTCTGGCGGTCATTGCAATGGGCTATGCGCTGCCGGATGTCTTTTCGTACCCGTACAACATCCTGCTCGTTGAGAAATCCGCGATTTCCACGGTATTCCTGTTCAAAATGATCGGCGTGATCCTTGGATTCGTGCTGGCCTATCTGGCAGGACTGGCCGCCGGCAAGGGGCTGCTGCGGCTGCAAAAGGGAGAGGCATTCGCCGTTGTGACGGCAGCCTTCGGCATTCATGCGCTGCGTCAGATCGCCGGATGCCTGAAGGTCATGCAGACCAAGCGTCTGGTCGAATCGAACCATACCATGTTCGAGATCGTGAAATTCACCTCGAATCATGACAACTGGTTCCTGTTCGGCATCATGATCGTGACCGCCGTGATCCCGCTGCTCATCTATCTCAAGAGCGCCCGTGTCAATGAGCCGTACAACACCCCGGCAGAGCACCGCAAGATCCGGAAGAAATGGATCGTCAACCGCCGCTGGGCGACGACAGCGGTATTGTGCCTGGTGATGGTGGTTGTGAATTTCACGATCCTCTCGCCCATTGCGAATGCAGAGGTGCAGCTTTCCCCTGTCGAGGAGACCCGGGTCGAGGACGGCAATGTCATTGTGCCCTTTGAAATGGTTGAGGACGGGCATCTGCACCGCTTTGGCTATACCACAGAGGGCGGCGTGGAGATCCGCTTCATTGTCATCAAAAAGCCCAATTCCTCGTCCTACGGCATCGGTCTGGATGCCTGCGACATCTGCGGCGAGACAGGCTACTATGAGAAGGACGGACAGGTCGTCTGCAAGCTGTGTGATGTGGTCATGAACATCAATACCATCGGCTTCAAGGGCGGCTGCAACCCGATCGTCATTCCGTACACCATCGAAAACGGCAGCATTCTGGTGCCGGTGGAGGGACTGGCGGCATATGAGAAGGAATTCAAGAGTTAAGGAGGCGAAATCACATGTTCTGGAGAATGATCCGCGGCACTCTGGTGCGGCAATGGAAAAAGATGCTGATGATCGCCTTTACCATCGCGCTTGGTGCATCCCTGGCATCCGCGATGCTCAGCGTCATGCTGGATGTGGGCGACAAGGTCAATCAGGAGCTCAAGACCTACGGTGCCAATATCACCGTCGTTCCGAAATCTGCCTCAGTCCTCAGCGATCTCTATGAGGTCGAGGGCGGGCAGACGGGAGCGTATTTGCAGGAGGATGAGCTCGGCAAGATCAAAACGATCTTCTGGGCGTTCAATATTGTCGATTACGCGCCGTTTCTGGATGTGAACGTCACGGCAGACGACGGCACACAGATCCGCTGCGTCGGAAGCTGGTTCAACCATCACATGGAGCTGCCGACCGGCGAGCAGCTTGATGCGGGCATCACCTCGCTGCGAAGCTGGTGGGAGATCAAAAGCGGTGCATGGCTGGACGAGCAGACTGCCGGCGACAGCGCACAGCTTTGCATGGTCGGCAGCGCCCTGGCGGAGAAATACGGCCTGACTGCCGGCAGCACGATCCACCTGACGGGTGAAATGTCCGACCAGACATTGACCGTAGCAGGCGTATTCGATGCAGGCGGTGAGGAGGACGATCAGATCTTTGCCCCGCTCAATACCGTGCAGGCATTTGCCGGGCTTGACGGGAAGATTGATTCGATCGAGGTATCGGCGCTCACGACCCCCGACAATGAGCTTGCCGAGCGTGCCGCAAAGGATCCGGGCTCGCTGACGGTCAGCCAGTATGAGACCTGGTACTGCACCTGCTATGTCAGCTCGATCTGCTATCAGATCCAGGAGGTCATCACGGATTCCGTGGCATCTGCCGTGCGGCAGGTGGCGGATTCCGAGGGCGCCATTCTGGACAAGACCAAGCTGCTGATGGCACTCATCACGATCCTGTCGCTCATCGGCGCAGCGCTTGGCATCTGCAATCTGGTCACGGCCAGCGTCATGGAGCGTTCGAGCGAGATCGGCCTGATGAAGGCGATCGGTGCGCAGAACGGCATCATTTCGGGGCTTGTCCTGACGGAGATCTTCATTACCGCCATTTTCGGCGGACTGCTCGGCTTTGCAGCAGGCTTCGGCTTTGCGCAGATCATCGGCCATACCGTGTTCGGCTCTGCCATCACGATGAAGCCGATGGTCATTCCGATCGTTGCCATCCTTGTCGTGCTTGTCACCCTTGCGGGCAGCATCCCGGCGATCCGGATGCTCCTGCATCTGCGTCCGGCAGAGGTGCTGCACGGCGGCCATTAAGGAGGGAGCAAGATGAAAAAAAGACAGATGTATCTGCGGATGATCACCGCCTCCCTGATCCGCCGGCGTTCCCGGATGCTGGTGGCGCTGCTGTCCATTGCCATCGGTGCAACGGTGCTGTCAGGTCTGGTGACGATCTATTACGATGTGCCCCGGCAGATGGGTGCGCAGTTCCGCAATTACGGCGCGAATATGATCTTCACGCCGTCGGAGGAGGGCTTCACCCTCGAGGACATTCAGAATGCCGCCGCCGTCATTGACAGCGGTGACCTGGTCGGCATTGCACCGTACCGCTATGAAAATGTCCGGATCAATGCCATTCCCGTGGTCGCAGCCGGAACCGATCTGGCAGGCGCCCAGAAGACCAGCCCTTACTGGAAGGTCGAAGGTGCATGGCCGGCAGCCGGCGGCGAGATCATGGTCGGCGCGGCAGTCGCAGAGAATTTCCGGATTTCTGAGGGTGATTCCATTGAGGTGTCCTTCACCCCGGAAATGGAGGACGGCCATGATGTGGTCGAGGACACCTATCTCGATTTCAAGGTGACAGGCATTCTCGACACGGGCGGATCGGAGGAGGAATATGTCTACATGAGCCTTGCCGATCTCGAATCGCTGACCGGTTCCGCCGGCAGAGCCGATGTGGCGGAGCTGAGCGTTTCCGGCGGCGGTGAGGTGCTTGCACAGTATGAAGAGCGCATCAATCAGATGGGCAGCCCGGTGCAGGCGCGGCTCGTCAAGCGCGTGACGGCATCGGAAACGACAGTGCTGTCCAAGCTCCAGGCATTGGTGCTCCTGGTCACGGTGGTCGTGCTGGCGCTGACCATGATCTGTGTGGCAACGACCATGACCGCCGTTGTGGCAGAGCGCCGCAAGGAGATCGGTCTGCGCAAGTCAATCGGCGCATCCGACCGGAGCATCATCGGAGAATTCCTGGGTGAAAACCTGATGCTCGGCGGCATCGGCGGCATTCTCGGCTCCGTGCTGGGATTCGTCTTTGCACAGCAGGTGAGCATCCATGTATTCAGCAGCTCCATCCGCTTCATGCCGATGCTGGTACCGGTCACGATCCTGGTATCGGTGGCAGTTACAGGATTGTCCTCGCTGCTCCCGATCCGCGGCGCAACGCAGGTGGATCCGGCACTGGTGCTCAAGGGCGAATGATTCCGTACTATGAAAATTATCTGAGGTGATGAAAATGAGCCTTCTGGAATTAAAGAATGTCTACAAGATCTACGGCGAGCTTCATGCGCTGGACAATGTCAGCCTGAAGGTCGAAAAGGGCGAATGGGTCTCCATCATGGGCCCGTCCGGCTCCGGCAAATCCACCATGATGAATATTATCGGCTGCATGGACAAGCCCACCAAGGGCGAGGTGCTGCTTGACGGGGTGGATATTTCCCGGGAGAGTGCCAGGAATCTGACGACGATCCGCCGCGACAAGATCGGCCTGATCTTCCAGCAGTTCCATCTGGTCAATTACCTGACCGCGCTGGAAAATGTCATGCTTGCGCAGTATTACCACAGCATGCCCGATGAAAAGGAAGCGCTTGAGGCGCTTGACCGTGTCGGTCTTGCTGACCGTGCCGGCCATCTGCCGAGCCAGCTTTCCGGCGGTGAGCAGCAGCGTGTCTGCGTGGCGCGTGCGCTCATCAATTATCCCGAGATCATCCTTGCCGACGAACCGACCGGCAACCTGGACGAAGCCAATGAAGAGATCGTCGTTGATCTCTTCCACAAGCTCCACAATGAGGGCACGACGCTGATCGTCGTCACCCATGACCCGGAGGTGGCCGAGGTCGCACAGCGCACGCTGGTGCTGCGTTCGGGAAGACTGGCCAAGGAGATCGTCAACGAGAATTTCACCGGCAAGATCCATTTCGACGAAAGCGAGGGCTTCCGCAAGGAGGAGGTCAAAGCGGCAAACGGCATTCAGCAGCCGGAAGCTCCCCAAAAATCCGGAAAAAAGAAGGGCGGGAAAAAGTGATGAAACGCAGAGCAACAATTGCATTTGCGGCCGTGCTGGCGCTGGCGCTCACCGGCTGCGGTGCCAAGACCTATGCCGACGGCACCTACACCGCACAGTCGCAGGAATATGTCAATGACGATGAGGACGAGACCGCCGGCAACGGCTACGGCGTTGTGACGCTCACCATTACGGACGGCAAGATCTCCGCGTGTGAATTCAAAACCTATGAGCTTGACGGCACGCAGAAGGACGAGGACTACGGCAAGGAAAACGGCGAGGTCGCCAACAAGGATTTCTACAACAAAGCCCAGAAGGCGCTTGCCGCATGCGACAAATACGCCCAGGCGCTTGTGGATGCCGGGGATCTCTCCGGAGTCGATGCCATCAGCGGCGCGACCGTCAATTACAATGAATTTCGGGAGGCTGTCGGAGAGGCGCTGAAACAGGCGCAGCAGCAGTGAAGCCTGTGCGCCTTGCACTGCATCTGGGACTGGATGTGCTGGTCATTGCCGGTGCCATCGGGATCCCGGTGCTCTGCTCCGGCTACGGGCGTTCGGTCGTCAGCGGCACGGATGCCGTGTCCTCGGCGTCGGTCGTGATCGACGCGCCGTCCGGCGCCTTCACGGTGCTGCTCAATGAGGACAGGCTGGAGGAACGCGATTTCTGGCGGGCATTTTTTGCCGGGGAGGAAGTGGATTTCTGCTTTGAGGACATTTCCTGCACCGTTGCCCGCACCGATCCCGCCGCACTGACCATGGCGCAGTCCTTTGCCTCGCGTC
The DNA here is from genome assembly GCA_902783005.1 of uncultured Ruminococcus sp. Classification (GTDB taxonomy): domain Bacteria; phylum Bacillota; class Clostridia; order Oscillospirales; family Ruminococcaceae; genus UBA3855. The sequence goes on from CACZPI010000031.1 coordinate 7,435, forward strand.
TGGCAGAGCACCAGATGACGATCCGGCAGGAGGACATGACGCTCATGCTTTCCAAGGCAGATCACGGGAATATGCAGGTCATCATTCTCTCCGAGGAGCTTGCCCTGCATTATGCCGCGCTCTCCGGACTGCCCGCGGGCATCCGGGCGGTGGATGTGACATCACAGGAGGAGACAACATGAGAAAATGGAATGCGATCCTCAGCATGGGAATCCTCGTGCTGTTCCTGATCCACGGCATTGCAGGCGGATTGCAGGCGGCAGGACTGCTGCCGGGCGGCAATCCCGTCATGAAGGTCATGGCCTGGATCATGTTCGGCCTGATCGCTTTGCATACCGTGATTGGCGTGAAGCTCACGGCAGATACCCTGCACGCCTGCCGCATTTCGGGGGCATCCTACTACAAGGAAAACCGTCTGTTCTGGCTGCGGCGGGTGAGCGGGCTTGCGATCATGGCCTTCATTGCAACGCATCTTCTGATCTTCACCGGCACCGAAGACGGCGGCATTGTCCGGCTGCATCTGTTCGGCGGCATGCAGCTTGCCACACAGATCTTGCTTGTGGCATCCATCGCCGTGCATGTGCTGTGCAATATCCGTCCGCTCATGATCGCACTCGGCGTCAGGGGCGGAAAAGAACTGTTCCTTGATGTGCTTGTGGTGCTGTCGGGGATCCTGCTGTTTACCGGCATTGCGTTTGTGATCTATTATATCCGCTGGAATGTGATCTGAAAGGGGGACGGACATGCAGCGAATCCATATCATCGGTGCAGGACTGGCGGGGCTTTCGGCTGCTGTGACGCTTGGTGCGGCGGGCATTCCCTGTCACCTGATCTCCCTGCAGCCCTCGGAGCGTGCGCAGTCCGTCCTTGCCGAGGGCGGCATCAATGCAGCGCTCGATACCATGGGCGAGGGGGACACCCCGGAGCAGCATTTTCAGGATACCATGCGCGGCGGCGTGTATCTGGCAGATCCGAATGCCGTGGCGAATCTCACCGGAGGCGCCCCGGAGATCGTGCGCCGGCTCGAATCCCTCGGCGTGCCCTTCAACCGCGGGGAGCATGACCTGATCCTGCGCAATTTCGGCGGTCAGAAGCGCAAGCGCACCGCCTACGTGAAAAGCTCGACCGGAAAGATCATCATGACCGCATTGATCGACGAAGCGCGGAAATATGAGGCAGCCGGACTGATCCGGAGACTGCCGCATCATGCATTCCTGCGCCTGATGAAGGAGAACGGACAATGCACGGGTGTCCGGATCCGGGACTGCTATTCGGGAATGACGGCAGACCTGCCCGGCACCGTGCTTTTGTGCAGCGGCGGAATGAACGGGCTGTTTCCCGGCATGACGACCGGCACCACGCAGAATTCCGGCGATGTGACCGCAGCGGTCTTTGCACAGGGCGCAGCGCTTGGCAATCCGGAAATGCTGCAATACCATCCCACGACCGTCGGCATTCCCGGCAAGCGGATGCTTGTCACGGAGGCTGCCCGCGGCGAGGGCGGAAGGCTCTACATTCTGCGCGGCGGGGAAAAATGGTACTTCATGGAGGAGCTGCATCCGGAGCTTGGCAATCTCAGCCCCCGCGATGTGGTCGCAAGAACGATGTACTTTGTCCGCCGGGAGCACGGCGGGAGCGTGTATCTGGATATGACCGCGCTGCCGGAGGATACCTGGCAGAAGAAGCTCTCCGATCTGCGCGAGGAGATCGAGCATTATCTGGCGATCGACCCGAAGACGGAGCCGATCCCGGTGCAGGAGGGCATTCACTATTTTATGGGCGGCTTGGATACCGATGCCGAACACCGCACGAATCTGCCGGGGCTGTATGCCGCGGGAGAATGCACCTGCCAGTACCACGGCGCCAACCGCCTCGGCGGCAATTCCATGCTCGGTGCCCTCTACGGCGGCAGGCGGGCAGCGCAGACCATTCTGCGGGAGGGCTTGCAGGAGGCTCCGGATCAGCAGCCGGAATTCCGTGAAATGCCCGATGCGCTGGATGCGCCCGCATCCCCGGGCTTCATCCGGCCTGTCAGCGACATTCTGCTGTCGGGGCTTGGCATCGTGCGGAATGAACAGGCGCTTGATGCCGCGCTTGGTGCGCTTGCAAGGCTCCACCCGGAGAATGCCCGGGAGGAAAACCGCCTTGCCCTTGCCCAGGCAATGCTCCTTGGTGCCAGGGAGCGCCGGGAAAGCCGCGGGGCGCATTACCGGGAGGACTATCCGCAGCAGGATGATTCCCTGCGGAAAACGACCATAGCCGTCTTTGCGGACGGACAGGTGCATGTCACCTTCCGGCCGCTGCCGGAGAGGAGGATGTAATGCGGATCCTGCTGGAGATCCTGCGCCGGGAGCATGCCGGTGCAAAGCCGTATGTGCAGTGCATTCCCTATGAAACAGACGATGCGGCTGCCACAGTCGCGACCGCCCTGCGGCAGATCAATGCCGACCCCGGCACCGTGGATGCAGACGGTGCTCCGGTGGGGGAGATCCGCTGGGAATGCTCCTGCCTGCAAAAGAAATGCGGGGCATGTGCCATGGTGATCGGCGGCGTGCCGCGGCTGGCCTGTGATGCGAGACTGTCGGAATGCGGGGAGCGCGTGCGCATCGAACCGCTGCGCAAATTCCCGGTGATCGCCGATCTCATCGTGGACAGGAGCATTCTCTTTGAAAACCTGAAAACCATGCAGCTCTGGATGCAGGAGGCGGCTGCGGCAGAGGGACGCGCCGTGGATACCGCCTATGAAGCCTCCCGCTGCCTGCAATGCGGCTGCTGCCTGGAGATCTGCCCGAACTGGTATGCGGGCGGGGTATTCTTCGGCACGGCTGCCATTGTGCCGACGTCCCGGCTGCTGACAACGCTTCCGGACGCGGTGCAGAAGGAGCTTCGCAGGGCGTACCGGAAGCATCTGTACGGCGGCTGCGGCAAGTCGCTTGCCTGCCGGAAGGTCTGTCCGGCGGGGATCGACATTGACGGGCTGCTGGTCAATTCCAATGCCATTGCCGTGTGGCGGCGGCGCCGGAAATGAAACGCGCGGCAGCCTGCCTTCTGGCAGCGGTGCTGCTTGTGACCGGATGCGCCCGCGAGCCGCAGTATGCGCTGCAAGGGAATTACAGCATCGGCTTTACGAATACCGATGCCATTGTCCAAGCGCTGCGCGGCGGGCTGCGGGGGCATTCACAGCGCATGCATATCCGGTACCGTTCCCATGCCGATCAGATGGAGGACATTTCCGGCATTGTCCGGGAGCTGATGGACTGCGCCGTGCAGGAGACAGAACGCCCGGATGAGGGGGATTATCTCCGGTACCAGTACGGCGGCTATGAAATGCAGTACGCCTACACCCGCGAGGGGGAGGAATACGCCTACGAGATCACCATTACCCCGGAATATTACACCACGCAGGCGCAGGAAACGGATGCACAGGCGGCACTGGAGGAGGCAATGGATGCCATTGCCCTGACCTCCGGCGATGATGCCTATACCCGCATCTGCAAGGTCGCCGGGTATATCCGGGAGCATGTGCAGTATGATCTGGTACACCGGGATCATCCGCATTTCCATCTGCGCTCGACCATGTACGGGGCGCTGGTCTACGGACGGGCGACCTGTCAGGGGTATGCCGTGGCCGCCTACCGGATGCTGCGGGAAGCGGGGGTGGATGCACGGATCCTGACCGGAACAGCCGTAGCCCCCGACGGCAGCGAGGAGCAGCATGCCTGGAATCTGGTGCGCATCGGGGAAGCATGGTACAACCTTGACCTGACATGGACAAGCGATGCGGATGCATGGTTTCTCAAAAGTGATGCCGATTTTCCGGGACATATCCGGGATGCACAGTTTCAGACGCCGGAATTTCAGGCAGCATACCCGGCGGCAACAACAAGCTATGACACAGAAAAGGAGTAGGACTTATGAAGCAGAATGAGAAAACAACAAGGATCCTCAGCGTGATCCTGCTGATTCTGAGCGCGGCGCTCATGCTGGGCGTAAAGCTCGTCTTCCATGCCTGCGGGGCGAAGGAGGACGGAAGCTGGATGACCTGCCACTGGGCGGAGAATGCCGTCTGCGCTTCGGGCGCGGTCATGACGGTGATCTCTGTGATCGCGCTTTGCCTGAAGGGGCGGGCGCGGGCAGGCGCCGCATTTTCGCTGGTGCCGGCTGCCGTGGTGACAGCGCTGCTGCCGCAGGTGTGCATCCGGATGTGCATGATGAATGACATGCGCTGCCATGCGATGATGCGTCCGGCAGTCATCCTCCTGTGTGCCGTGATCGGCGTGCTGGCGGCTGTCACGGGCGTCATGGCAAACCGGGAAGAGGGCTGAATCATGCGTCGTCTTGCCGTACAGAACCTCACCGGAAAGCCGGTGCGCACAGCCGTTCTCACGGTGCTTGCGGCATTGCTGGCGCTTGCGGTATTCGGAGGCAGCCTGATCGTCACAAGCCTGCGCACGGGGCTGCATTCACTGGAGGACAGGCTCGGCGCGGATATTATGGTCGTGCCGTATGAAGCCACGACAAAAACGAATCTCGAAGCGATCGTGCTGCAAGGTGCAACAGGGTATTTCTACATGGACAATGCCCGTGCCGAAAAGGTGCTTGCCCGCGAGGGCATCGGACAGGCTTCGGAGCAGTTTTTTCTGGCCTCCGCTTCGACCGGATGCTGTTCGCTTTCGGTGCAGATCATCGGATTTGATCCGCAGACGGATTTCAGCATTACCCCGTGGATCCGCCGGAGCTTCGGCGGGGAGCTGCAAAAATACGATGTGGTCGTCGGCAATGACCTCAATGCCTTTGTCGGGGATACGCTGCAATTCTACGGCACCGAGGTGCATGTTGCCGCAAAGCTCGCCAAGACCGGAACGGCCTATGACACCGCGGTCTTCACCGGCGAGGACACCATCAAGGCACTGATCGCCTCGTCCGTGGAACGGGGCATGAACCAGTTCACCGTTGATCCCGACAAGGTCGTTTCCTGCATCCTCATCAATGCCGCCGACGGCTACACGCCGGAGGAGGTCGTCAATGACATCAACATCCATGTCAAGAAGGTCAAGGCCATCCAGACCAAGGAAATGATCTCCGGCATTTCTGACAGCCTGTCGGGTGTGCGCGACGTGATCGGCGTCCTGATGGCGGCGGTCTGGGTGCTGGGGCTGGCGATTTTGCTGCTGGCATTCACGATGAGCGTCAATGAGCGCCGCAAGGAATTTGCGGTGCTGCGTGTGATCGGTGCTTCCCGCGGCATGCTGGCGGGGCTGGTGCTGCGTGAGGCGCTGCTGACAGGGGTATGCGGCGGCATGCTCGGCGGTGTGATCGGACTTGCCGTCATCGTACCGTTCAACCGGGCCATTGAAGAGCAGCTCGGACTGCCGTTCCTGCTGCCCGGCGCGGGAACAGTGATCGGCTATTTTGCGGCGGCGGTCATTCTGACGGCGCTTGCAGGCGCGGCAGCGGCAGGCATTGCGGCGCTGCGCATCAGCCGCATGGACACGGGACTGATTCTGAGGGGGGATAACTGATGCTGGAGGCACAGGGCATCCGGAAGGAATTCATCCGGCAGGGCAAGGGAACGAACCGCCTTGTTGCGGTGCAGGACACGGATCTGACGCTTGGCGCCGGGGAGCTGACGGTGCTGATGGGACGCTCCGGATCCGGGAAAAGCACGCTGCTCAATATGCTGGCAGGGCTGCTGGCACCGACGGCAGGCAGGATCCTGCTGGACGGCGAGGATCTGTATGCAATGGAGGACAGGGCATTGTCCAGGCTGCGCAATGCCAGGATCGGTGTGATCCCGCAGGGGCAGACGGCGCTGCACAGCCTGACGGTGCTGGAGAATGTGCTGCTGCCGGTGCGGATGTATGATCCGAAGGCAGATGCGGCACCGGAGGCATTGGCATTGCTGGAAAGGCTCGGCATTGCGGAGCTTCAGCAGGACAAGCCCGCTGCTCTCTCCGGCGGGGAGCTGCGCAGAATGGCGATCGCGCGGGCGGTGATCCGCAGGCCGCAGATCATTCTGGCAGATGAACCGACGGGGGATCTGGACGATGAAAATACGGCGATCGTTTTCGATTTTCTCCGGGAATCGGCAAGAAACGGCGCGGCTGTACTGGTCGTGACACATGAAGGCGATGCCGTGCAGTATGCCGACCGCATCTTCCGGATGAATGCCGGCGTACTGACGGCGTCTTGACAGAAAATGGATTCCGGGGTATAATACAGATAGGCAGCCATGCCTGACACAAAATTGGATACGGAGGAAATCGTCATGAGAAAGAACCTGGGTGTACAGCCGGCACTGTTCCCGATGCCGGTCGTCATCATTGCCGCATATGGGGCAGACGGCAGCATTTGTGCCATGAATGCCGCATGGGCACAGATCTGTGACACGGACAAGATCGCGCTGTTCATTGACGCGGATCACAAGACGACCAAGAACATCATGGAAACGAAGGCATTTACCGTAAGCATCGCAGATGCGGCGAATATGGAGACCGCGGATTTCTTCGGCATTGCCACCGGCAACAAGATGCCGGATAAATTTGAGCGTTCCGGCTGCCATGCCGTCCGGAGTGAATTCGTCAATGCACCGATCATCACGGAATACCCCGTCACGATCGAATGCGAGCTGGCCGAGGAGGTCAATACCCCGAACCTGCATGCGATCGTCGGCAGGATCATCAATGTCAGCGCCGATGAAAGCGTTGTTGGTGACAAGGACAAGATCGTTCCGGAAAAGGTGAATGCGCTGATCTTCGACCAGTACCGCAGCGGCTACTATTCCGTGGGTGAGAAGGTCGGACAGGCATGGAATGCCGGCGCAGGCCTGATGAAGAAATAAACAAACAAAAATCCATACCGGCTCCGGTATGGATTTCTTTTTGTAAGAGAGATTGGTATAAAAACCCTGCCGCCGTACCGGGCATCCGGTATGGCGGCTTTGGTTGATTCAGGTATCGAGTCCCGCTGCGGACACGGTCAGGCTCTTGCCGTCGCTCACGGCGGTGACGGTGCCGTGCAGGCAGGTCGCATAGGTCACGATCTTGCGGGAGGAGAGTGCTTCGAGCGTCGAGGAAGCAAGCTCATCCTGTGAGGTGGAGATCACTGCATACGTCGGCTTGACCGCATCCAGGAATGTCCCGAGATTGTCGATCGAGCGCCCGTGATACGGTACCTTCAGCAGGTCACAGGTGCCGATGTCCATGATCTCCTCGAGTCGCTCCTGCATCGCGTCACCCGTGAAGAGCAGCACATTGCTGCCGTGCGTGACCTTCGTGACAAGGGAGCAGTTGTTGTCAAAGCCGTCCGCATATTCGGCATTCTCATGGGGATAGACCTCGAGCAGCAGATCCCCGACAGTGAAGGTCAAAGGATCCTCCGGGATCGTGAAGGTCAGATCCTTGTCCGCCATGGCGGCGGTGAGCTTTTCGTATTCGCTGCTGACCTCCTCATAGTCGGACGCAATGATCTCCTGCACATCGAATTTCTTGACGACCTTGGCCGCGCCGCCGATGTGATCCTGGTCATAATGCGTGAGAATCATGCAGTCAATCGTTTCCACGCCCTGGGCATTCAGGAGATCTACCATCTTGCTGCCGTCGGATTTCTCGCCGCAGTCAATGACAACGGCATGTGTATCCGTTTTCAGCAGCATGGCATCTGCCTTGCCGCATTTGAGGAAGGTCACGGTCAGCGTTTCCTCTGCCGCAGGGGCAGCAGCAGTCGTTTCTGCCGGCTGGGTGTCTGCGGGGGATGCGGTGGAGGAAGACGACGGCGCCGCGCCGCAGCCGGTCAGCAGCAGTACGGCGGTCAGAATGGATGCCAGTCGGATGCGTTTCATTCAGATACCTCCTTATCGGGGGATGGATCGGATAAGGTGCACAAAACCCCGTCAGAGGGGGAGCAGACGGGGCAGGTGCAGAAATATCTTTTGAGAGGGTTTTCACTATTCTTTTCCTTGATCTTGTATACAGTATACGTCCCGAAACTGAAATCAATCTTAAAGAATACGGCTTTTCAGAATTTTTCTCAAAGAATTTCCAGAAGCGCCCCGGCTTCCTTTCTCGGACGGACAGCCGGTGCCTCGTCTGCATAGCCCACGGCAATGAGGGCGGAAATGCTCTCGCCCTCCGGCAGACCGATCAGCTCCCGGATCTTTGCTTCGTCGAAAATGCCCATGATGAGTGTGCCAAAGCCGTACCCGTGTGCGGCAAGGCAGAAGGTCTGGCAGGCGATCCCCGCATCAAAGGACTGCCAATGGCTGCCCTTGGGTGTGGTGGGGGTGCCGTCCGGCTCATACCCGGCAATACCGTCCACCGTTGTCAGAACGACCAGTGCAGCGGCGCTCTTGATATTCTGCATGTTCTTGGAGAACTGGCAGGTGCCTTCCTCTGCGATCCTGTCCTTGAGCGCGGGATCAAGCACGGCATGGTAGCGCACGGTCTGGGAATTCTTCCAGGTCGGTGCAAAGCGTGCTTCCTCCACGATGCGGGCGATGTCCTGTGCGGTCACGGGGGTGTCCTTGTATTTCCGGATGCTCCGGCGGGTCTCAATTGCCTGATTCAGTTCCATGATAATCCTCCTTGCTGGTTTTCGTTTCATCCATATAGAGCGCAGCGCCTCCCGGCACAAGCCGAAGGCGCATTGCGGTCAAGTGGTATTCACAGCGCGGGCCCGAAAGCCCGGTCTGCCTTGTGAGGAAACTTACTCCTCTTCCATCTCCGGCACCTTGCCCACGATCGGCTCGGGGTCGATGCCCTGACGGGTATAGTAATCGGTCAGTGCAGCCTTGACAGCCTGCTCAGCCAGAACCGAGCAATGCACCTTGACCGGCGGCAGTCCGTCGAGTGCCTCCATAACGGCCTTGTTGGTGAGCTGGAGCGCTTCCTCAATGGTTCTGCCCTTGATCATCTCGGTCGCCATGGACGAGGTCGCAACGGCGGCACCGCAGCCGAAGGTCTTGAACTTGCAGTCGGTGATGACATTGCCCTCGATCTTGAGGTACATCTTCATGATGTCGCCGCACTTGGCATTGCCGACCTCACCGACACCGTCTGCATCCGGGATCTCACCGACATTGCGGGGATTGATGAAATGATCCATAACCTTTTCGCTGTAATTCATATGATTAGTCCTCCTTGACAAGACGGGTCTTATCGGCATTGAGCCGGATGTGCTCCTGCTGCATCTTCTCCCACATGGGCGACATGCTGCGCAGATAGGTGACGATCTTCGGCATGGATTCGAGGATGTAGTCTGCATCCTCCTCCGTGAAGTCCTCCCCGAGGCTCAGACGCAGGGAGCCGTGTGCCACCTCATGCACCAGGCCGAGCGACAGCAGCACATGGGACGGATCCAGGGAACCGGAGGTGCATGCCGATCCGGACGAAGCCTGAATGCCGTAATGGTCGAGCATCAGAAGCAGGCTCTCGCCCTCGATGCCGACGATGGAAATGTTGATATTGGTTGCAAGGCGCTGCTCGCGGCTGCCGTTGAGGCGGGTCTGGTCAATTTGCAGAATGCCGTCGATCAGCTTGTCCCGCAGCGGACGGATGCGGTCATTCTTGGCGGAGATATTCTCCGTGGCAAGCTCAATCGCCTTGGCAAGGCCGATGATGCCCGGCACATTCTCCGTGCCTGCACGCTTGCCGGATTCCTGGCCGCCGCCGTGGATGAGATTCGGAAGCTGGATGCCCCGGCGGACATACAGCGCACCGATGCCCTTGGGGGCATGGAACTTGTGGCCGGACAGGGAGAGCATGTCAATGTTCTGTGCCTTCACATCAATGTCCACATGGCCGACGGCCTGTACGGCATCGGTGTGGAAGAGCACGCCGTGCTTCTTGCAGATCGCACCGATCTCAGCAATGGGCTGCACGGTGCCGATCTCATTGTTGGCATACATGATCGTGACGAGCGCGGTGTCCTCGCGGATGGCCTTCTCGACATCCGCCGGGTCGATCAGACCCTCGGGAGATACCGACAGGTAGGTGATCTCAAAGCCGTGCTTCTCCAGGAATTCACAGGTATGCAGCACCGCATGATGCTCGAATACGCTGGTGATGATGTGCTTCTTGCCCTTGGCGGCAAGGCGGTCGGCAGTTCCCTTGATCGCCCAGTTATCGGACTCGGAGCCGCCGGCAGTGAAGAAGATCTCATTCGGCTGCGCACCAAGGCACTTGGCCACGCGGGCGCGGGCATCAATGATGGCGCGTTCATTCTCGCGGCCGAGGGCATAGATGCTCGACGGATTTCCGTAGTGCTCCTTGAAGTAGGGCAGCATCTCCTCTAATACGGCATCGGATACGGCCGTGGTTGCGGCATTATCCGCATAGATATAGCGCTTTTCCATAATTTCTCCTTTGATGTTGTATCAGATTTATGGCAAATTATCCTGTAATTGTATAGTATACCACAAATACCGCGTAAATTCAATAGACGTTAGCCGCGGTAACAGTCGGGGGTGCATCAGAAGGGTCTGTCCGTATACCAGATATTCAGATCCACATCCCCCGCAATGCCCGGAATGCGGCCGGTATTGCTCTGCTGCCAGATGCAGTAGCTTCCGGCATAGTTCGTCTGCGCGGTGTAATGCGCCAGCCAGACCGGACGGTTTGCGCGGTTCTCCCAGACATTCAGCAGCGGGTCACGGCTGGAATAGAGGATCGTGGAATAGCCGAATGCGGCCATTTCATCCGCGAATGCCTCGAAGACATTGTTGAGCTGGTGCAGGCTGATGCCGTACTGCTGGAACCGCCGGAAGCTCTCCCAGTCGAATGCCACGGGGAGCGGGAGGGTATCGCCGCCGAGCTGCCCGACGATCCAGTCGGCCTGGTACCGCGCCTGCTCCTCGGTGGTGGCGGTCGAATAGAAGTACACGCCCACATCCAGCCCCGCCTCGCGGGCTTTCTGGTAATTGGGCTGGTACCAGGAATCCATGCTGATCTCGGAGCCGCCGTAGCCGATGCGCATGAGGACAAAGCTGCATCCGGCATCGCGCACGGCATTGAAATCAATATCCCCCTGCCACTTCGACACATCAATGCCGAACCGGGCGGCAGGGACATTGTAGGCGGCCATGAAATCGGAGAAATTCACGGCCGGCCGGTTGTTCTGCTCCTTCGGGACTGCATTCACGATTTTCACGGTCAGATCCCAGCTTGTGGCATTGCCGGAGCTGTCGGTGACGGTCGCCGTGATCGGGTAATCACCGACGGTATTCGGATCGACCCAGCCTTCGTAGCTCAGCACGGGGGCGGGATCGTAATTGTCCGCGACCCCGACGATGCTGCCAAGGTCAAAGGCTGTGCCTGCCTGGACATACGGATGGACGCCGGCATTGAGCACGACGGGCGCGGTCGTATCCTGCACCCGGTACTGCACGGCAGTCTCCCCGGATGCGCCGCCGCGCTCCCACGGAATGACGACCTCGCATGCCCCGACGGTGCCGGTGTCAATGAGGGTATCGGGCGCGGTAAGGGTGACATTGGTATCGGTGATGAAATCGCGCTGCGTGATCGTCTGATAGACCCCGAGCACCTCCTGACCGGTGAGAATGACCGGCTCTGTGGGCGCCTCCGTGGTCGTGGTGGTCTCGGATGCAGTGGTCGTGGTGCGGGCTGTCGTGGATGCCGCCGTGGCGGCTGCCGTTGTTGTTGCAGCTTCGGTGGTGACGGTGCTCTCCTGCGTGGTAACGGCGGGTGCTTCCACTTCCCGGGATGCACAGCCGCAGAGCAGCAGCGTGCAGAGCAGCAGGACGGGTGTGTATTTCATAGAGGCTCCTTTCGGGATGCATGCTTGTTCAGTTCCGTTCAATAGTATACCACAATTTGGGCGAAATGTAAACACCGCAGCGGAATTCTTCTGATTATTTCACAAAAGGACTGGAAATACGGCACAGGATGTGGTATAATAAAGAGTATCAGTATCAGAAACGGAGGACACTACCATGCGTCTACTCGTGATCGACGGCAACAGCATCGTCAACCGCGCCTTCTACGGGGTGCGGGCACTTGCCAATCATAAGGGCGTGTTCACGAACGCGCTGTTCGGATTTATCCAGATGTATCTGAAGGAAACCGCCGAGGTCAGACCCGATGCAGTCGCCGTGGCATTCGACCTGCATGCGCCGACCTTCCGGCACAAGGCGGCATCCTATTACAAGGCCAACCGCAAGGGCATGCCGGAGGAGCTTGCCATGCAGATGCCCTATCTCAAGGAAATTCTGGCAGATATGGGTATTGCCGTGCTTTCTGCGGAGGGCTTCGAGGCGGATGACATTCTCGGCACCCTTGCCGGAGCATGTGATGCACAGGGAGCAGAATGCTTTGTCATGACCGGTGACCGCGACAGCCTGCAGCTCATTTCCGATCATGTCACCGTGCGCCTTGTCAAGACCAAGGAGACCGTTGCCTACACCCCGGAGCGCTTCCGGGAGGAATACGGCTTTGCACCTGTGGGCATCATCGACCTCAAGGCACTCATGGGCGACAGCTCCGACAACATTCCCGGTATCAAGGGCGTGGGCGAGAAATCCGCCATGCCGCTGATCCAGACATGGGGCACCATTGAAAATATGTACGATCATATCAGCGAGGTGCAGGGAACGGAGAAATTCCGGCAAAAGCTCCTCGACGGCAGACACGATGCCGAGGAAAGCAAGTGGCTGGCAACGATCGTCCGCAATGCCCCTGTGCCGCTCGACCTGGACGCATACAAGCCGAAGCCGCAGAATACCGATGCGCTGCGCCGCCTGCTGACGGAGCTGGAAATGTACAAGATCCTTGACCGGTTCCATCTGGCACCGCTGGCCTCGGAGGAGACACCGGAGGAAACCGGGGACATGCAGGCGCTTGTCCCGGAGGATGATTTCACGCTCCCGGTGCATCCCTGGGATGCCGCTGCCGTGGCCGCCGCCTCGCCGGCAGGCTATGTCCTGCATGACGGCAAGCTGACGGTATGCACGGGGGATGCGGCCTATGAAACGGAATCGGAAGCCGAGATCCTGGCATTCCTGTCCTCCCCGCAGAAGAAGGCGGCGGATGATGCGAAGGCGCATTATCACTATGCGCTCGAACGCGGGACAGCCCTTGCGGGGATCGTGTTTGATGCGGCGGTGTGCGGGTATCTGCTCAATCCGTCCGCGACCGATTACAGCGTGGCGGCGCTGTGTGCCAAGCTCCATGTGCCGTATCATGAGAATCTCGGCGCCCTTGCAGATGTGCAGGCGCTTCCGGCGCTGTATGCGGCGGGCATTGCCAAGCTCGAACGCGACGGCATGACGGCGCTCTGGCGGGATGTGGAGCTGCCCCTGACGCGGGTGCTTGCCTCGATGGAGCATGCGGGTGTGCTGGTCGATCCGGAGGGCATCCGGAGCTTCGGGGAACGCCTGACCGGCCGCATTGCAGAGCTTCAGGCGCAGATCTATGCGCTGGCCGGCGAGGAATTCAACATCGGCTCCCCCCGGCAGCTTGGCACGATCCTCTTTGACAAGATGGGACTGCCGGCAAAGAAGAAAACCAAGACCGGCTATGCGACCGGCGCCGAGATCCTCGAGGAGCTGCGCCCGCTGCATCCGGTCATTGACCTGATCCTGGAATACCGCCAGTATACCAAGCTGCAATCGACCTATGTGGACGGACTGCTGAAAACCATTGCGGCAGACGGCAGGATCCACACGAATTACAGGCAGACCGAAACGCGCACGGGACGCATTTCCTCGACGGAGCCGAATCTCCAGAATATCCCGGTGCGCACACCGCTCGGCCGCGAAATGCGCAAGTTCTTCCGCGCTGCCCCCGGCTGCGTGCTGCTCGATGCCGATTACAGCCAGATCGAGCTGCGGCTGATGGCGCATCTGTCCGGTGACACGGCGATGCAGGAGGCATTCCGCTCCGGCGCGGACATTCACACCGCGACCGCCGCAAAGATCCTCGGCATTGCGCCGGAGGAGGTCACCCCGGAGCAGAGAAGCGCCTCGAAGGCGATCAATTTCGGCATTCTCTACGGCATGGGCGCCTTCTCCCTTTCCAAAGATCTGAAGATCACACAGGCGCAGGCCAAGCGCTACATCGAGGAATATCTGGGCGCCTACCCGCATGTGTCGGAATTTCTGGACAAGGTCGTGGACGATGCCGCCCGCACGGGCTACGTCTGCACGATGCTCGGCAGAAGGCGCTATGTGCCGGAGCTGCATGCGAAAAACAAGGTCATGCAGGCAGCCGGACGGCGCATCGCGATGAATACCCCGGTACAGGGCACCGCAGCCGACCTCATCAAGCTGGCAATGGTGCATGTGCATGACCGGCTTGCACAGGAGGTGCCGTCTGCAAAGCTCCTTTTGCAGGTGCATGACGAGCTGATCGTGGAGGTGCCGCAGGCCGATGCGGATGCGGCGGCCAAGGTGCTGCATGAGGAAATGCTGGGCGTGGCAGAGCTGGCCGTGCCGCTCATCGCAGACGTGAACAGAGGAGAGACCTGGTATGAAGCGAAGGGTTAAGCGGCTGCGCGCCGGAGATACGGCGGAATTTGCGGCATGTGCGGCACTCGAATGTGAGCTGTTCCCGGACGAGCCGTGGAGCGCACAGAGCTTTGCGGACACGGCCGCCGCAGAGACGGGGTATCTGCTGTGTACCTTTGCGGAGGACAGACTGATCGGGTATTTCGCCGGGACATGCGCGGCGGGCAGCGGGGAAATCCTCCGCGTGGCGACAGACCCGGCGTTCCGGCGGCAGGGCATCGCGGCGGATCTGATCTGGTATTATCTTGCGGAGATGAAGCCGGTGGAGGTCTTTCTGGAGGTACGCGCCTCGAATGCCGATGCGATCTCGCTTTACCGGCATTATGGCTTCAAGGAGGTCGGAGTGCGCAAACGCTTCTACCACGATCCCACGGAGGATGCCATTGTGATGAAGCGCGGGGAATGATCGTTCCCTTTTGTTGTGCAAAATATGGAATTTTCCAAAAATGTGTCAGAAATCAGCTCTCTGATTTGTATATGGAATAGCAGATGCATCCGACGGCTCTGCAAACCATCAGAAAGGATGATTCCTATGAATACCAAAAGAACACTGGCCGCTCTTTCCACGGCTTTGCTGCTTCTGACCGGATGCAGCAGCGCCCCGCAGCAGCTCTCCACAAGCGCCCCGGAGTCCGCAGAAATGACAGAGCCGACCCGTCCTGCCGAGGACGTGACCGTCACTGTTGCCGTCATCAACCAGAATGACGAATCGCTCCGGGATGCCGTCAGCCGCTTCAATGCCCTTGACTGCGGCTATCAGGTGGAGCTCAGGGATTACAGCGCATACATCGACAAAAGCATGTCCTATGAGGAGGACATGGGCGGCGGGGAGACTGTCACGGTGATTACCGGGGATCAGGCGCTCGATCCCGTGGCGCTGCGGGTGCAGATGGATGTGATGAACGGCGAGGTTGATCTGGTGCCGGACATCACATTTGAGGGAAATCTCGGACGGTATGAGGTGCTTGTGCAGAAGGGTGCCTTTGCCGATCTCTACCCCTTCATGGAGCATGACACGGAGATCAATACGGATACCCTCGACACGCATGTTCTCTCGCTGCATGAAACGGACGGGGAGCTGCGGTGCCTGCCGCTGTATTACACCATTGAAACGGCATTCGGTGATCCGGCACTGGTCGGCACAAAAGAGAACTGGACGTTCGATGACATGCTCTCCGCTTGGGAGAATGCCCCGGCGGGAACGACCTTCTACGGCGTCAGCACGCGGGATTATGTCTATATGAATCTGCTGCGCGGGTGCCTGGGGGATTTTGTGGACTACGAGACAGCGTCCTGCTCGTTTGATTCGCCGCTGTTTGTCCGGATGCTGGAATTCTGCAATACCTTCCCCTCGCCGCTCGGCTACAAGGCAGATCCCGACCATACGCATGACCTCTTTCACTCTGCAACGATCTACGGTGTCGCCAATTTCAGGGGGACAGCGGAGGGCATGACGCTTGTGGGGTATCCGACCGAGGACGGGACAGGTGCTTTCCTGAATGCCGCCTACAACCGGTGGGGCATCGTGCGCAATACCTCTCCCGAAAAGCAGGCAGGTGCCTGGGCATTCCTGCGCACGCTTGCTGCCGAGGAGGCACAGCAGATCCGCCTGCCCGGAGAGGACGGGGCGCAGGAGGAAGGAGTCTTCTACGGCGAGAACGGCTTCCCCATCAACAAGGCTGCCGCCGAACACTACGCCGAAAGACTCATTGCAAAGGACGAGCAGAATGTCCCGAATCCGCAGACTGCACAGGGGGTGGCCTACGATGCCGGATGGCTCAGCCGGGAGGAATATGACCGCTGCATGGCCTATATTCAGGGCATCAACCGGCTTTCGACCAACATCGACAGCTCTTTGCAGGCCATTGTGGAGGAGGAGCTGCGGCGGATGTATGCCGACGAGCAGACCCCGGAGGAAACGGCGGAGAAGATCCAGTCGCGGGCTTCGATCATGGTGAGTGAGCGGTCGTAGCGAAATAGGGATCACAGAGTATTGAAATTTAGGAGAATGCATTATGCTGATACTTGGAATCGAAAGCTCCTGCGACGAGACCGCAGCGAGCATTGTGGAGGACTGCACGAAGCTGCGGTCAAATATCATTGCTTCCCAGGCAATGGAGCACCGGAAATACGGCGGTGTCGTGCCGGAGCTGGCTTCGCGGCGGCATTGCGAGAATATCCTGTCCACCGTGCAGGCGGCATTCCGGGAAGCCGGATGCACCCCGGCAGATCTTGACGGCATCGCGGTGACGAATACCCCCGGCCTGATCGGGGCGCTGCTGGTGGGCGTGAATTTCGCCAAGGGACTGGCATTCTCCGCCGGAAAGCCCCTCATTCCGGTGCATCATCTGACCGGACACATCGCGGCGAATTACCTGGCACACCCGGAGCTGAAGCCGCCGTATCTCTGCCTTGTCGTCAGCGGCGGCCATACGCTGCTCACGGAGGTGGTCAGCTATACACAGTTCCGCATTCTCGGTACGACCCGCGATGATGCCGCAGGGGAATGCTTCGACAAATGCGCCCGTCTGCTCGGCTATCCCTATCCGGGCGGCGTGGAGATCGACAAGGCCGCACAGACCGGAAATCCCGATCTGTACAAGCTCCCGCGCCCCCATGTGGCGGGCAGCGAGCTCGATTGCAGCTTTTCCGGCCTGAAAACTGCCGTGACGAATCTCGTTCACCATGCCGACCAGGTCGGGGAGGAAATTGACCGCGCTTCGATGGCGGCTTCCCTCCAGAAGACCGTGTGTGAGATTCTGACGGAGAAGACCGAGCTTGCCATGCAGCAGACAGGCTATACGACCGTGGCAATGGCGGGCGGTGTTTCGGCCAATTCCGGCCTTCGCAGCGCAATGGAGGCCATGTGCGGCAGGCACGGCTATACCCTCTATATGCCGTCGCTGTCCCTGTGCGGGGACAATGCCGCCATGATCGCGTGTCAGGGCAGCTATAATTACCTTGCCGGAATTACAGCGGATGCCACCCTCAATGCATTTGCGTCGAGTGCGGTGCCGACGATCTGATACATTCTGCACCCCGTATTGTTACCCTCCCGTCATTGACATTTTACCGGGTTTATGATACAATAGATAATGGATTTTGTATCAGTAAACGGGAGGTGACCACATGCAGGACAATGCACAGGGATTGCATGGACATTTCAAATTCTGCGAATACCGGGAGATCGGTACGCTGCATATCGAGCGGGGCAAGACCTGTGAGGATTTTACCTGCTGCGGGGAGCATCCGGAAACCGGTGTGACCGCCGTGGTGCTCAGCGACGGCGCAGGCTCCTGCGCCCATGCACAGGCAGGCTCGGAGGTCACGGCACGGGCAGCACTGGACTATGTGCTTGCACAGGATTTTGACGAGCTGTACCGGATGTCGCGGGAGGATTTTGGTGCAGGGCTTCTCGGCTTTTTGCATGCGGAGCTGATGTGCGCGGCAGACCAGCTCGGAACGGAGCTCATGGAATTGTCCTCCACGCTGCTGCTGGCAGTGATGGCACCGGACGGACGGTATCTGTGGTTCCATGTCGGTGACGGCCTGATCGCGGCATGCAGCGCGGAGAGCGGCTGCTGGATCCTGTCGCAGTATTTCCATGTGATCGCCTCGAATTTCACGACCTTTGTCACGGTGCCGGGAACGGAATTTGACTACGGCCGGGGAGACGGCGGCATTGACGGATTTCTGCTGACGAGCGACGGCCCGGAGAATTACCTGGCGGAAAACGGCGAGCTGACTTCGCACGGCTCCCTGATCCTGGAAACGGGATTCCTGTACACACCCGACCGGATGGTGCAGGAGCTGCAGGGCGTGACCTCGCTGTTCAAGCGGCAGGGCATGTATGACGACTGTTCCTTCACGCTGCTGTGTGACCGGAGCAGGGCGCTGGATATGTATTACGGCATGGATCCGGCTGTGCGGCGCAAGCTGTTTTCCAGTCTGGAATGCACAAGCGGCCGGAGCGCCGACCGGATGATCCTGCTGTTTGATGCCATGCGGCTGCGGCCGGACGGCATGGCGCTGCCGGAGCTGACGCGGCTTTTGCATACGCACAAGGACAGCCGCACCCGCAGCAAGCTCGCACCGCTGGTGGAGAACGGCATTCTCATGCAGATCGGCAGCCGGTATTATTTCTGACAAAACGCCATAGCACACCGGCTTCGGGGTGCTATGGCATTTTTGATATTCGATAGATGGAGGGGGATCTATGCAGGCATTTAACAAGATCCGGGAGCCGGATCCGACGGGAACGACCACGGGGCGGATTCTGGTCAGCGCAGGAATTGCAATATTCGGGTTTCTGATCGGCATTTTCCAGAAATGGCTCGACAGCATGGCAGTCAATGAGCTGCCGGCATTGTTTCAGAAGCTGGATCTGACCAATTATTTCGGCAGACTGGCGGTCTGGATCCTGATCGCATCGGCCATTGCGGTCTGTGCAAAGAGCCCGCGGCGTGCATCGCTCAATTGCTTTCTGTTTTTCGGGTGTATGCTGGCGGGGTATTATCTGTATTGTCAGCTTGTGCTGGGATTTTTGCCGGTTTCCTATATGATGGTCTGGGCGGGAATGGCAGTCGCCTCTTTGCCGCTGGCGTATGTCTGCTGGTATGCGAAAGGCTGCGGGATCCCAGCCATTGTGATCTCTGCGGGCATTCTGGGCGTTTTGCTGGCACAGGCGGTTCTGCTTGTGCAGGGGATCATGGTGACGCATGTCACGGAGGTCATCACCTGGCTGTGCGCCCTGGTGCTTCTGCGCAGGCCGTGGAAGGAATTCCTCGCGGTGATCGGGCTGTCCGTTCCGGTCGCGGTGGTGTATCAGCTTTGCATTCCCTATTGGGGATGAACCTTGTTACAGAAGATCCCCCTGTACATTGCTGTACAGGGGGATTACTTATCTGGATTCAGGATAATCAGCCGAGAACGACTACGACCTCATGTACGCCGCCGTTACAAGCCGGGATGACATTGCCCTCCACAGCCTTGCCGTCCACGGTCATGGACTTGACGCCCTTGCAAACGTGATCCGGATTCTGAACGGTGATGTTGTAGGTAGCGCCGCGGAACTGACGGGTTGCCTTGAAGCCGTCCCACTCGTGCGGGATGGACGGGTCAACCTTCAGACCGTCGAAGTCAGGCTGTACACCGATGATGTACTGCGAAATAGCGACCATATTCCATGCAGCGGTACCGGTCAGCCAGGAGTTCTTGCCCTCACCGAAGCGGGAAGCATCCTTGCCGGCAACCATCTGACCGTATACATACGGCTCAGTCTTGTGCAGATCGGAGATCTCCTCGTTGAATGCCGGAGCGATCTCGCTGTAGTACTTGAATGCCTGGTCACCTCTGCCAGCGTATGCCGCCGCGCAGATGATCCATGCATTGTTGTGGGTGAAGATACCTGCATTCTCCTTGTAGCCGCCCGGATAGGTGGAGATCTCACCGTACTGGATGTAGTACCTGGTGAATGCCGGGTTGTTCAGCACCAGACCGTACTGGGTATTCAGGTACTTCTCGATGGAATCGAGGGTCTTCATGTCAGCGCCCTGCTCCTTGCCGATCTCAGACATGATCGCGAAGCCCTGCGGCTCAATGAAGATCTTGCCTTCCTCGCACTCCTTGGAGCCCATCTTCTCGCCGTTTGCATCGTAAGCACGCAGG
>CACZPI010000032.1 GCA_902783005.1 uncultured Ruminococcus sp.
GGCTGAGAAGTACGGCGAGGTCGTCAAGGTTGCTTCCTCTGCTGACAAGACCTTCTCCTACATTCCGGACTGCTCCGATCTGGACATTCCGGAGGATGCTGACTACGTTTACATCTGCGAGAACAACACCATTTACGGCACCAAGTTCTGGGAGCTGCCGAACACCAAGGGTCACATCCTGGTATCCGACGTATCCTCCTGCTTCCTGTCTGAGCCGATCGACGTTTCCAAGTACGGCGTTGTATACGGCGGCGTTCAGAAGAATGTCGGCCCGGCCGGCGTACAGATCGTCATTGTCCGCGAGGATCTGATCGCTGACGGCCCTGCCTTCAAGCAGACGCCGACCATGTGCAACTGGAAGATCCAGGCTGACAACGATTCGCTGTACAACACGCCTCCCTGCTACGGCATCTATGTCTGCGGCAAGGTCTTCAAGTGGATCAAGAAGATGGGCGGCCTTGAGGGCATGAAGAAGCACAACGAGAAGAAGGCCAAGATCCTGTACGATTTCCTCGACGAGTCCAAGCTGTTCAAGGGCACCGTTGAGAAGAAGGATCGCTCCATCATGAACGTTCCGTTCGTAACGGGCGACGCTGATCTGGATGCCAAGTTCGTTGCCGAGGCAAAGGCAGCCGGCTTTGAGAACCTGAAGGGTCACAGAACCGTCGGCGGCATGCGTGCTTCCATCTACAATGCAATGCCGATCGAAGGCGTTGAGAAGCTCGTTGCCTTCATGAAGGAATTTGAGGCAAAGAATTCCTGAGTTTTTGCAGTTTCGTCCACATCACTGTGTCCCGACGCAGCATTTTCGCCGTATGCCGGGACACAGCGTTTTATCAATGATAAGGAGGTCTTTCCTATGTTCAATATTCTGACTCTGAACAAGATCGCCAAGTGCGGCACTGACAAGTTCGATGCTGCCAAGTACACCGTTGGCGATGCAGTTGAGAACCCGACCGGTATTCTCGTTCGCTCCGCAGTGATGCACGAGATGAAATTCGGTGCAGATCTGCTGGCCATCGGCCGTGCAGGCGCCGGCACCAACAATATTCCGGTTGAAAAGTGCGCAGAAGCCGGCATCGTGGTATTCAACACCCCCGGTGCCAATGCCAATGCCGTTAAGGAGCTGGTGCTTGCAGGTCTGTTCCTGGCATCCCGCAAGGTGACCAAGGCTGTACAGTGGGCTTCCACCCTTGAGGACACCGCTGACATGAACGTTGCAAAGCAGGTCGAGAAGGGCAAGTCCAATTTCGGCGGCTGCGAGATCACCGGCAAGACCCTGGGCATCATCGGTCTGGGCGCCATCGGCCGCAAGGTCGCATTTGCTGCCAAGGCACTGGGCATGACCGTTGTCGGCACCGATCCCTTCCTCTCCGAGGCTGCTGCCAAGGAGCTTGAGGGCACCTGCAGGATCGTAGACACCAAGGAGGCTGTTTATGCCGAGGCTGACTACATCACCCTGCATGTACCGTGCAACAACGATACCAAGGGCTTCTTCAATGCCGATGTCTTTGCACAGTGCAAGGACGGCGTAAAGCTCCTGAACTTTGCCCGCGGCGAGCTGGTCAATGACGAGGATCTCGAGAAGGCCATTGCTTCCGGCAAGGTATCTGCCTATGTGACCGACTTCCCGAATGCCAAGACCGTCAAGATGGACGGTGTCGTAGCGATCCCGCACCTGGGTGCATCCACCGAGGAGTCCGAGGACAACTGCGCCATGATGGCAGCCGATGAGCTGATCGACTACATCGAGAACGGCAACATCAAGAATTCCGTCAACTTCCCGAATGTTGCTGCTGACGCTGCCAAGAAGGTCTGCGTTCTGCACAAGGAGGGCGCATCCTTCCCGGGTACTGTTCTGGCAACAGGCACCAAGAAGGGCTTTGGCTACACCATTCTCGCCGGCGATGCCGACGCAGAGGCAGTCAAGGCAGCAGACGGCGTGATCCGTGTCCGCGTGATCGGCTGAGTCTGATCCCCGGAAAAAACACACAACCCCCTGTTTTCTGATGAAAGCAGGGGGTTTTTATTTGCAACGGCTCAGTTGCCGTAGAATTGGTCGCGGTATGTCCAGAGCCGTGTCCGGATGCCGCGTTCTGTGAATGTCATTTTCACCCGGCAGATCACGGCTTCCTGCATGACATTCGCAAGGGTCATGCGTTCGCCGGGCTGTTCGTTGTGAAATCCCGCATATTCGAGATATTCCGCCCGCCACCCGCGCATGGAAAAGCGCAGACGATAGCTGAGCGCATCGGGGATCTGCGAGAGAAACTGCCTGTCGAACGGGATCTGCTTGTGCCGCACGATTTCCGCCGCCAGTGCATCGGCATTCGACTGCTGGTAGACATTCGGATTGCCTTCGAGATCCTCCATGTGATAGTGGGAGATCAGCTTTGCCGTTTCCCGCACGTTGCCCGTCTCCGTGATGACTGCACCGGTCAGGGTATGCACCGCAGGATCCTCCGGCGGCGTCATGCGGATGTGGTTATTGACCGTATACGGGATCTTTCCCGTGATCTTGTAGCCGAAGGCGCTGACCGAATCCCAGAGGCTCATCCCGTCCTTGACAAAGATGTAATTCGTCCGGGAATCCGGTTCATAGGTCACATGCGGGAACTGATAAAACCCGGAAACGAGCTGCCCGAAGGTCAGATTTGCATGCAGCCCCGGCTCCAGCTCATTCTGCGTCAGCAGTGAGGTGAATGTCCGCGATGTGACACGCACCAGCCGCACCCCGCTGCGCCGGAAGACCGTGACACTGTCGGCCAGCCCCAGGAAGATCTCATGATTGTCCCAGACCAGCCCCACCCGGCTGACTGCGCCGTAATCCGCCTGTGATGCAGGAAATACGGCGGTCAGCGTCGAATACGGCGTGTAGATTTCCCGTTCCAGCACGGCCGACAGGCATCTGGTTTCCGTGACCGGCGTTTCCCCGGCATACAGCCGCAGATGCAGGATCATACGTCTTCCTCCCTTGTCACGGCATCCTCTGTGAAGAGCACGACCGTAATTTCCGGCGCCGGCTGCGTATCCTCAATGGAGAATGCAATGAGCCGCGCAGAAGGCAGCACCATGTTGTCGATCACTGCCGGAACAGTTGCCCCCGCCCGCATCATGCCGCACAAGGTCTGCCCGGTCATGGACACACTGACACCCGGTGCCAGACGGCCGCGCAGCGTCATGCGGGAGCCTTTCGGATAGACCGCAGCCACGGCGCTGCTGCC
The DNA here is from genome assembly GCA_902783005.1 of uncultured Ruminococcus sp. GTDB lineage: Bacteria > Bacillota > Clostridia > Oscillospirales > Ruminococcaceae > UBA3855. Next base: position 3,225 of record CACZPI010000032.1, read on the forward strand.
GGAAGCCGTGCCCTGTTCGCGCACGATGCAGCTTCCGGTCAGCTTGTACTGCGAAAAATGCAGCACCAGCGACCCGAAGCGGATCACATGGTCATGCATGGCATCCACCGTATAGCTCATGCCGGTTCCTCCTCTCCGTCATACAGATACAGCCCCGTCACGGTAAAATCACCGCTTGTCACGATTTTTCCGAGCTTTGCATCGGTCTGCGGCGGGCGCACCTCACAGAGATGCCCGCCGATCTGCGCCATCCGCGGCATCACGACCTCGCTGAAATAGTCCTGCCCCTTGGCATACGGCACGTTCATGGGGGTCAGCACACAGATCCGCACCACCGCCCGGAAGGGGTAAACGCCCTGTGCGCCGTCGGGGAAGGGCGCATCAAGCTGCAAGCTGTGCAGGGTGAATACCGTGAACAGCCTGTCGGATTTGCGCGGCAGCGGCACGGCATCGAATGCAGGATAGACCTCCCGCAGATCCTCCCCGACGAATGCCGCCAGCAGCGCTTCAAACAGCTCCTTCATCCGCAGCCTCCCGGATCCCGGTGAACAGGAAGCCGCGATCCTCGATCAGCTCCGCGCACATGCCCTTGTAGGCCTGCACCAGCCGCAGCGCGAATGCGTATTCCTGTGCGCCGTCTGAAGCACCCGGCAGATTGCCGGCATAGGTCGCCGCCTCTCTGCCGCGTGCCCAGAGAATCGCAGTATAGCGCAGATTTGCCAGCGCTGCTGCCAGATAGCACAGGCGCACGTCGGACTTGTCCGCATCCGGCCGCAGCGCTCCCTCGACCTCCGCGACCGCCGCCGAGACAAGCGGCTGGTAATCGTCGGAATTCTCCTTTGAAAACAGCGAAAACAAGGATCTGACCGTTTCTCTGTTCATGCAAAACGCCTCCTTTCCGGGAATCAGCACCAGTGCGTGCAGAAATCCGTGCTGTCGCCTTCCTCCGGTGCAAGCTGCACCTCGGCCTTGCCGGACTGCTCCTCAAGGAGCGCCTGCTTGAAGGCCATCAGCTCACAGACATCCATCTTGTCGGCCGCCATCTGCATCGCACGCGAAAAGCGCCAGTCCTTCTGGCTGCAAAGCTGCAGCACCTCGCCGCGCAGCATCTTTGCCACCTGCTCCATGATCTCCATGTGTTTCTCGTCCATATCCTTGTCCTCCTTTGTGGTGTACTGCTTCGTGACGCCTGCCTGCACCTGCGCAGGAACGGCCACAAAGCTCCATTCATAGGCATCCTGAATGTCGTCAAGCACCCGGTAGCAGCGCTTGTCGCCGTACATTCTGCCCGGCATATGGGTGCAGGCGCCTGCCTCCTCGCCGCAGACCGAGCAATAGCGATGCGCGGCGCTGCACGAAACGCTCACTTCCTTTTTAATGCCGCCCTCGATCTCACGGATGAGGTCGGCATTGGAATCGGTGCGGATCATGTACGCGCGTGCCTTGAGCGCCTTGTAAGGTCTGCCGTCGCGGGTCAGGCGGTCAGAGGGCACCACAGCCGCATCAAAGATCCGCGCCGTCTGTCCGCCGGCCTTCGGGTCATGATCGGAAATGCCGGTCTTCCCGATAAAGAGCCCGCACATCTGTTCGAGCGCCGCATCGGAGAAGGCCTCCTGGTCGCGGTCAATGTCATTGTCACACAGGATCACATCGAAGAGATAGACCTCCTCCTCGGTATGCTCCCTGCGTGTGAAGCGGTTGAGCTTTTCCAGATCTGTCATTGCATCATCTCCTATTGGATCCCCCTTCGGCAAGAGCCGAAGGGGAGGGTTCGGATCACTTGGTCAGGCTCAGAAGCTGCACGGCATCCTGCATGAGCGTGCGGAAGCCGATATTCACGGAAATGCCGATGCAGTCGAGCTGGCAGTCGATGAGCTTGTCGGTCTCAAGCACCACATCGCTGCTCTGGATCTGCTCCAGGGCAAAATCGGTATCCAGACCGATGACGGTATTGTCGTCAAGCTGCTGGCAGTTGATGAGGCGGGTGCCGAACGGCAGGCGGATCTCGGTAACATCCTCCGAGGAAGCCTCGAGCATCTGATCCATGACCAGGATCTTGGCCATAACTGCCGGAGAAGCCAGCACGGCCTTCATATCGAAGCTCGTGAAGCGTCCGTACAGCGCCGCCAGATCGCCGTAGGCAAGGGCATTGCCGGAGATGGATTCGGAATCCGCGCCGGTCTTGAGCACATCGATCGCGGCACCGGTCACGGAATCGGCCAGCTCTCTGCCGACTCTGCGCAGCATCAGCGCAAAGACATCCAGGCGCTGCTGGCGCACGGCCTCATAGGAAGCCTTGATGACTCTGCCGTACTTTTCCAGGGTGACCACGGAGCTGCTCTCGGTGATGGTCGATGCCGGCATGGGATTGGTCTCGTCGGTCGTGGTGTAGGTCGCCGAGTCGCCAAGGGAAATGCCCTGGTAGCGGTTCGATTCGCTGCGGGAAACGGCAGCGGTGATCTCACCGAGCACCGCCTCCTGCATGCCCTGTACGACGGCGCGGCGGACGAATTCCGGGAAGAGCACTGCGCTCTCGGTCGTGGTGAAGAATTTCTCCACGCGGTCGCACTGCGGGCCGCTCACACGAATGTCAAAGCGCTTGAGCTGACGCTCGTAGGCATCGAGCTTTGCCAGCGGTGTGCCGGCATACTGCTTGCCCGGATCGGCCTCCTCGAGTGCCTGCAGAAAGCTCCTGCCTGCGAGATGGTACATACCCTTTTCCAGCTTGATCTCGTTATACATATACATAACCTCCTGTTGCATGTGTGTTATTCCTCATTGTGAATGCCCAGGCGCTGCTCAATTTCCGCAGCCTGTGCATTGTGCAGCCGTGCCTGTGCGAGCTCGACCTCATCCTGCAAATTGATGTTGTCCCATCTGACCGTCAGGCGGGTGCAGATGCCCTGTGTCCGCAGGAAGGCCTGCGCGATGCGAAGGATCACAGGCTCCAGCACACGCCGGTAATATTCCAGCTCCGAGGTCAGAATATCGGCCTGCTGCGCGGACATGCGTTCGGTCGAGGACCAGTTCAGACCGAGCAGGAACGGCGGAATGGAGAGCTTTGCGATGATCTCCTCCAGGAGCTGCCGCACAGGGATCTCCGTATCCGGCATCGTACCTTCGGCACCGATCACGCGGATGCTCACATCACCGACCGAGACAAAATCCCGGATCTCGCCGCGTTTTGCGGCCTGCATCCCTTCTGACCATTCCTTTGCCATGGTACGCGCCCTTTCGCCTGCATAGGCCAGCTCGCCCGGATCATCCGACGGCTTGTAGGTCACCGCATAGCGGATATTGCCCGCACGCTCGAAATTCTGCCCCACGCATTCGTAAATGCGCATCAGGATCCCCGCCAGCGCCGGAAGCCCCTGCAGCAGCGATACCCCGTAGATACCGCCCGCCGGAGGCCGCAGCGCCGAAAATACGATCCTTTCCGGATGCGGCAGCAGGACATCGCCCTTTTCCGTGCGCAGCAGGTAGGTGCGTTCCATCGGAGAAGCCCCGGGCTGCACGGCCACATCCGTGACTTTGCCGTTCCAGAGCCCCGCAATGGAGGTGCCGCTGCGATCCGCCACGATCTCACCGACCGCATTGCCGTACACCAGCAGGCTGTCCAGATAATTGTCGATGAAGCTGTAAATGCCCTGTCCGGTCAGCCCCACCGGGACATCCCGCAGGAAGGCATCAAGCCCCGCCTGCGCCGAAGCATCCGCGCACTCGACCTGAAACGACCCGATCAGCCGGATCAGCTTGGAAATGGCTGCATCCACGATCGGCACCGTGCGTCTGACCTGCTCAAAGAGGGCATAGCTGTAAAGCTGCACCGGCCGAAGCTCCAGCGCATCCCGCGCCGCCGTCTGCACGGCAGGCAATGCGGGCTTGCCATCGTTCTTTTTGCGTCTTCCGAATTTCATGAAATCACCTCCCCACACTCATCGCCACAAAGCTCCCGGTCTCCCGTGCCAGCACTGTCGAGACGAAATACCGGATGTCATCCATCGCGTGATCGTGCTCCTTTCTGACCGCATCGCCGCTTGCGTGCTCGTTCCAGCAGTACATGCCGAATTCCCGGATCGCATCCTCACACGAGCTGTGCAGGCAGATCCGATCCGCCTGCAATGCATCACTCACCAGCCGGATGCCCGAGAGAACGTCATTGTCTGCCTTGCGCACGCGGAACTGATGATGCGAGGCGATGCAGGCAATGAAGCTGGCCGCGGACGGATCGACGATCACGCATTCCACCGGCAGCGCCCCTGCCAGCCGGCACAATGCCGCATAATGCTGCTCATCCGTCCGCTGCACGCCCTCGCGCCGGGAAGCATAGTAATACTCCCGGATCCGGTACCATCTTCCTTCATGCTCGCCCCAGAGCCCCATGGAAGTCGGATTGACCGTTCCGTAATCGCATGAGACAACATACCGCGAGAAGGCTTCCGGCAGCGTATCCGTCACATGCCTGCGCTTGTCGAACATCGGATAGACCACGCCTTCCGAGACCGTCCATTTCCCGAGAATGTAGCGGTCGTAGAATACCCCCGCATACATCCGCCGGTACCTTTCCCGCACCGCATCGGAGAGGGAGGGATTGTCCTCCATCGTGAAATGCACATACAGTGCATGCTTCTCGTCTGCCTTGCGGATCCATTCCCGGTAGAACCAGTGATACGGATGCTCCGGGTTGCAGTTGAACCAGAGCTTTGCGCCGTTCAGGGAGCATCTTGCCGCTGCCTGCTCGACGAAGGAACGCGGCATCAGCGCCGCCTCATCGAACAGCACGCCCCCGAGCGTCACGCCCTGAATGAGCGCTGCCGAGCTTTCGTCCTTGCCGCCGAAGAGATAGAAGCGGTTGCGGTGCCCGTAGGCCTCAATATCGAGGTAGTGCTTCGAGAGCAGCTCACGCACCCCGAATCCCGCATCCTCCAGCACCGGCACCAGCTCCCGGATGACATTGCGCTGCACGGCGGTGATCGTCCTGCCGCAGATCGCAAAGCCGCGCCGGTCGGCGGTCGCCATTGCCCAGAGCACGAAGCCCAGGGACATGGCCAGCGTCTTGCCGCTGCGGACGGCGCCGTCTCCGATGATCGCATCGTACCCGCGGTATTCCGGCAGCATCCACCAGCGCAGGCAAAGGCGCTGCTTCGGCGAGAACCGGTCAAACCTCATCCGGATCCGATCCCGCCAGTGCTTCGAGCAGCGATTCCGCCGTCTGGCCGTTCTGGCCGGCATGTGCGTAATCGTACAGCCGTTCGAGCGCCTTCTGGCGGTCGAAGAACTGTACCTCCACACCGCCGCCCTTGACGCGCTTGATGGAGGAAACGTTGAAGAGATTCATCCGGGCAAGCACCTGCGGCGACGGCACCTCCTCACAGAAGACGAGCCGCACGGCGTCATTGACCTTCCCGAATGCGAGTGCCCCGAGCCCTTCGAGGACTTGTTCCGTTCTGTCCTGCATTGTGATCGACCTCCTTTCAGGCGTTACCGGAAAATACCGGAAATTTGCATCGCGGCGTGCAAATTTCAGAAAATTTTTTCGGAAATTTTCTGACGGGGCAGATGTGTTTTGTGGAAATTTGCCGATTTCCACAGGGGGGATTTGCGCAAAACTTGAAAAATCAGAAAAAATAGAAAAAAGCCCTTGACAGCGGCTTGCAGATGCGGTATAATATTGTGGTATAAGAGTGTTCATACTCTGATGCCGCGGATTGTCTGCGGCAGATACAGATGATTCTACAAACCGGGAGGAGGAGAGCAAATGAAGAGAACATACCAGCCGAAGAAGATCCACAGAAAGAAGGAGCACGGCTTCATGAAGAGAATGTCCGACAGAAACGGCAGAAAGGTTCTGGCTCGTCGGAGAGCAAAGGGCAGAAAGAGACTTTCCCACTGACTGCACAGACCACAAATCGCGTATTTGTGGTCTTTTGTTTTATTTCCAGTTTATTTCCAGTTTGATGTTCCGATCAGCCCCACAGGGCGCATGACGCGCTCTTTATTAAGTTGAATGAAGTAAATCTATGCTGTATACAGATATTCTCACGAAAAACCGGGATTTCCAGCTCTGCTACCAGAAGGGGCGGAGCATCATCTCCCGCTTTGTGATCGTCTATGCACGAAAGAACCGATTCGGCATCAACCGTCTCGGCATTACCACCGGCAAGAAGGTCGGCAACGCAGTCGCACGAAGCCGTGCCCGGAGACTCATCCGGCAGGCATGGCGCGAGAATGAACCGGATGCACCGGTCGGGCTGGATATTGTGATCGTAGCCCGCGCAGCGCTGCCCGGCGTGAAATCGGATGTGCTCAGCCATTGGCTGCACAAGTACGGCATTCCCGGCCTGCATAAGATCTATGCCGGCGAGGATCCCATGCCGCCGCGCCCGAAGCCGAACCCCACACAGGCATCATGAAATATCTGCTGATTATACTGCTGAAGATCTACCAGCGGTGTATTTCGCCGCTGTTTCCGCCCTCCTGCCGCTATTATCCGACCTGCTCGGCGTATGCACTGACAGCCGTGCAGCGGTTTGGTGCGGTCAGAGGCACGATTCTTGCCGTTTCGCGGCTGCTGCGGTGTCATCCGTGGGCACGCGGCGGGATCGACGAGGTGCCGGAATCCTTTTCCTGGCGGGAGCTCCCGCGTTATTTCAGGCAGAAGCGTCCGGGAGAGTGACCAGAGACAAAAGACCGGGCGGACAGGCAAGCGCCGCTTTTGATTTTTTGATTTGTTTTATATTGATAGAATAATAAGGAATGAGGTTTGACAATTGAATTTTCTGATTAACATTGTCGCGTTCCCGCTGGGCTTCATCATGAAGCTCATCTACGGATGGATCGGGAACTACGGTATTGCGATCATCCTCTTCACGCTGTTCACACGGCTGATCCTGTTCCCCGTGTCCTACAAGCAGCAGAAGAATTCCGCCCGTCTCCAGCTCATCAACCCGAAGCTGGCCAAGATCCGCGAGAAGTATGCCAATGATCCCACCAAGCAGCAGATGGAGACCACGAAGCTCTACCAGGAGGAGAATGTCAACCCGTATTCCTCCTGTCTGACGTCCTTCATTCCGCTGATCCTGCTCTGGGGCGTGCTGGCCGTCGTGTACAAGCCCATGACCTATATCATGGACTATGACAAGGCCGTGATCGAAGAAGCCAAGTCCATCGTCATTTCCATCGACGACGATCCCGAGCAGACCGAAAAGACACTGAACAAGAATTCGATGCGTCAGGAGCTCATCATCATGGAAAAGCTCCTGAAGAATCCTGACGCTTTTACCGCCGCCATTGAGGACGGCAAGATCACCCTGAAATCCGGCGACAGCGCCGGTGAGGAGCAGGTGCTCACCAATATCGAGCGCTCCTTTGTTCCGGAGGTCACGGAGTTTGCCAAGACCTTCACCATTGGCAGCACCAAGCTGAGTGAAACACCGAGCACGAAGCCGAGCGAGAATTCCTCCGTCTTCCTGTTCCTGATCCCGATTCTGTCGGGTCTGATGCAGCTGATCCTGACGGTCTACATGCAGGTGATGCAGAAGAAGCGCAATCCCGATATGCCGAGCATGGGCGCCATGAACGTGATGCTCTTTGCAATGCCGCTCTTCTCGGTATGGCTCGGTTTCACCGTGCCTGCCGGTGTCGGCTTCTACTGGCTGTGTTCTGCCGTATTCTCCTTCCTGCAAAGCGTGCTGCTGTATGCGTGGTTCAATGAAGCGCGTGTGGAGAAGATCGGTGAGGCAGAGCGTGCCAAGGCCAAGAATACCAAGCGCAGACCCTCTATGATGGATCTGATGCTCCAGCAGCAGGAGGAAATGCTCCGCCAGCAGGGCGGCAGTGCTGCGACCCCGCATGTCGGCGGAGGTCCGACGAACCGTGTCCGTTATTCGGACGATGACGGCAATGAACGGAAGCTGTCCCGCTCCCAGATGGAGGAGTACAATACGGCAGTCGTCCGTGAAGCAAGACGGCGCATGGCAGAGAAATACGGCGACACAGAGGCACTTGAACAGCAGAATGAAGCCGGCGCCAAGAACAAGAAAAAGAAAAAGTAACGGGAGGTTCAGCCATGACACAGATTTTTAATGCAAAGACAGTCGAAGAAGCCAGAGCACTTGCTGCAAAGGCATACGGCGTCTCCGAATCCGAGATCACCTTTGAGGTGCTTGAGGAACC
>CACZPI010000033.1 GCA_902783005.1 uncultured Ruminococcus sp.
AGCCTATGACCGCACCGGCAGCGCGTTTACGGAACTGAAAAACAGCTTTGCAAGGCTGCGGGACGATTCCAAGCGGCAGGAAAAGGCGGGCAGTGCCGTCTCCATGTACGGCAGGGCGATCCTGTTTTCCGGTATTGCAATTGTCATGGGATTCGGTGCATATTTGCTCTCGATCGGTGAGATCACGCCGTTCTTCTACATCATGTGTCTGCTGGCGGCATTGCAGGTCTATGAGCCGATCATGCAGCTTTTTGTGTTCGTCATCAGCATGGCACGGATCAATCAGTGCGTGGAAAAGCTGGCGGCACTCAAGGATGAACAGCCGCTCACGGTTGCTGAACCCGCACAGACTGCCGAACACAGCGACATTGCATTCAAGGATGTACACTTCTCCTATGACGGCAAGGAGGAGGTCATCCGTGGCATCAGCTTTACCATTCCGGAGCGGAAATTTGTCGCACTGGTGGGCGCTTCGGGTTCCGGTAAAACGACAGTTGCAAGACTGCTTGCTCGCTTCTGGGATATTTCCTCTGGCGAGATCTGCATCGGCGGTGTGCCGATCACAGCCATGACGCAGGAGCATCTGCTTTCCAAGATCAGTATGGTCTTTCAGGATGTGTATTTATTCAAGGATACGATCGCAGAGAACACCCGGCTCGGAAAACCGGATGCATCGGATGAGGAGATCATTGCCGCGGCAAAAGCTGCCGCCTGCCACGACTTTATCACGGCACTTCCGGACGGCTATGATACGATGATCGGTGAGGGCGGTTCGACGCTTTCCGGCGGCGAAAAGCAGCGTATTTCCATTGCAAGGGCGATCCTGTCCGATGCGCCGATCGTCTTTCTTGATGAGGCGACCGCAAGCCTTGACCCCGAGAATGAAGTTCTGATCCAGCGTGCCATTGACGAGCTTGTGAAGAATAAAACCGTGCTGGTCATCGCACATCGTTTGCAGTCGGTGATGAACGCCGATGAGATCATCGTGCTTGACGACGGCAAAATTGCGGAGCACGGTACACATCCGGAGCTGCTCAAAAAAGGCGGCAGATATGCGGCACTTTGGGCGAATCAGCAGAGAGCCGGAAATTGGAGATTGGCATAAAATAGAGCGTGCGGGGAGGGGCGGATCCACGGTACGCCCTCCCAAAACAGAATTTTTTGACAAGCAAAAGCTCTGTTCCCCGTGTGGGAAACAGAGCTTTTTGTTTGTATCAGTTAATCGGCCTCGTAAGTGAATACCAGTCTGTCAGCAATGCCTTCCTGCGCATCTGACCAGACAACACCGCATTCGTTAATGTCGAAGGAGACGGAGCCTGTGCCGTATGCGTAAGCAACGGTGGATTCGTTCAGTGTACCGTCGGCGGTGTAGGAGCAGAGCTCCTTGGTGCAGTCCTGATAGGTCACGACCACATGGTCGCCCTCCACAACAGCAGTGCCGCTCATCGTCCAGACGGCTGTGTCGAACGGGCTTGTGGGCATTGTGATGATGAATCCGGCGGCGCCATCCTCCTGTACGAAAACGCCCATCCTGATGCTGCCGCATTCGTATCTGCCGATGTGGTTCAGAATCGGATTCTGGATGGTCGGCGCGGCAGTCGTGCTTTCCGTCGTGGTTGTTTCTGCTGTGGCAGAGGTGGTTGCAGCGGTTGTAGTTGTTGCGGCAGCACTTGTGGTGGTAGCAGCTGCTGCTTTTGTTGTGGATGTAGTGGAAGCAGTTGTGGTGGTTTCCGGTGCAGCAGGAGCTTCTGTGGAAGGTGCGGTTTCGTTGTCAGCTTCATTTCTCTCTGCCATGACAACTTCTGCCGCTGCCGGAGGCATGATGTGATTTGCCATCGGAACCGGTACTGCCTTGCGCGGCAGGCTGCCGCATCCGGTCATTGCCATAGATGCTGCCAGAAGAATGATCGCTGTCATAATACCCATTTTCATATAAAACGCTCCTTCAGATTCATTGTGATGGTCTCTTTGGAAGGACTGTTCCCTCCCGCTGATACTATCATAGCACAACTTGAATCCGGATACAACAGATAATGTTGCAGCGCCATGTAGCAAAAGCGACAGCTTCAAGGGTATGTGTAGCTTATCTTACTCCAAAAGATAAAATTGTAGCAGGCAGAATAACAAATCGGTCTGCGAAACAGATAGTGCAATATGTGATGCGACGATTTGCTGTGTCAAGGTCATGCACAGCGAGGAGATACAGATTTTCGAGCGGCTTGAACCGCCCCAATCAGTTGAAAACAAAGAAAGCACACGCAGCAGCCTGGGTGTGCCTCCTTGACATTTCTGCGTCCTGCTGACTGGCTTCAAAGCAGGATTCGTATTGTCAGCCGGCTATTCTCATAATCCGCCGTGATCGTCCCGCCCATACGCTCCACAAGTGTCCGGGCGATGGACAGTCCCAGCCCTGTGGAGTTGCGGGCAACCTCTACGGTATAGAACCTGTCAAAGAGCTGTTCCACCTCGACCGTGGATAGATCTTTGGCAGTATTGGTAAATGTGATTTCTCCCGTTTCGGAAAGTGTGATCTCCAGATCGCCGTCGCTGTATTTCACGGCATTTCCCAGCAGATTGGAAAATACCCTTGCAAGCGCGGAGCGATTCACATTCCGCACGATACGGGCATCGGTCAGACGGATCTGCGGTGTGATGCCCTTATCACACAGCACCGGATAAAAGCTGCTGATACTCTCCTGGAGCATCTGATTGACGAATACCTCCTCTGTCTCCGCTTTGCTCTCATCGGAAACGATCATGGAATACTGGAACAATTCCTCTGTGAGCTGCTTCATAGTTTCCGTGCGCTCCTCGATCACGGCAATATATTCCCGGATCTCGGACAGATCGTCTGTTTTCCCGATCATATACAGATTGCCTGCGATTGCCGTCAGCGGAGTGCGGATGTCGTGGGAGATATTCGTGATCGCCGTTTTCAGCTCCGTGTTGCCCTGGTGGTATTGCAGGTGCTCTTTCCGCACCTGCTTGAGCTGCACGTTGATGCTGTCGGCAAGCTCACACATATCCCTGTCATGCGTTGATAGCCGCAGGGACGTATTGGTGTCCTCTTTCAGGATCCTGCCAAGCTCCGAGGTGATCTCCCGCGCCGACTTTTTGATAAGATGCAGCTTTACCAGCAGCAGGACGATCATGCCCGCCATAGTGCCGAAGATCACATATATCATTCTTTTACCTCATTTCAAATCCTTTTTATTAAAATACAGAACCGCAAGCACCATATAGACAACCGCCAGCAGGGCGATGAGCAGAACTGTCAGCCACGGCTTGTCGGGTTCGGTCGAGAGGGTATAATCTCCGTTCGTATAGCCAAAGATAAAGATCCTCGAAAGGAACTGCATGGCTTTGCTGTTCTCGTCCGAGAGGGATGCAAGCATCAGCGGCACCAGCGTGATGTTGTTGAGTAAATAG
>CACZPI010000034.1 GCA_902783005.1 uncultured Ruminococcus sp.
GCTGCACTTTGAAACCCTCTTGCGCTCGTTATACTCTTGGATTGTAAATTTTATGTGAAATGCTGCACGTTGCTATTGCAATTTAGGGTTTTTTCTTTGTTATCAGCTTCTGCATGTTTCTCATTGATTTTTTTCATTTCTTGTGTTATAATAGAGGCAGAAGGAGTGTGAGCGGTTTGAACGAAAAGAAAAAACTTCTGATGAAGGCCGCAATCGTTGCTGCTCTATGCATCGCAGCAGTGATCCTGACGATCATTTATATTGTACCGCTGTCGCAGGCACTCATGTCAGAGGCGGGCAGACAGTCGCTCTGTGAAAAGGTGCAAAGCTATGGCGTGTTTGCACCTCTGGTGTTCATTCTAATTATGGCAGCCCAGATTGTGGTTGCATTTATACCGGGAGGCCCCGTCGAGCTGGTCGGCGGCATGCTGTTCGGAGCGATTCTGGGAACGATCTATACGGTGATCGGTGTGCTGCTGGGAACATTTCTGGTGTATCTGCTGGTACGCTGCTTTGGAAGACCGCTGGTGCATTTCTTTGTATCTGAGGAAAAAATGGAGCGCTTTGTTATTTTGCGTGACGAAAAGCGGCTGGAATTCTGGGTATTTATTTTGTTCCTGATCCCCGGAATCCCGAAGGATCTTCTGACCTATATCGTTCCGCTGACAAAGATGAACTGGCTGCATTTTGTGCTGCTTGCCACGCTTGCCCGTTTGCCGTCACTTGTAGGATCTGTTGTGATAGGTGACAGTCTTACAGATGGACGGTACTGGCTTTGTATTACCATTTGTGCAATTGCCGCAGCAGCCGTATTCGCCGGCTATCAGCTTCGTGATCGGATTTTAGAGAGAAATCATCCGGAAAGAAAGGAATAAAACATCCATGAAACACATTTATTATATCTGTAATTTACAGGCAGGCAAGGCAGAGCTTGCTGCCCATCTTGGGCTTGTGGTGGATACAATGACCAAGGCTGGCTATGAAGTCACGATCCATCCTACCCAGGCACCGCTGGATGCGACAAAAATGGCTGCTGAGGCCTCCGATTCCGGAAAATATGATTATCTGTTCTGCTCCGGAGGTGACGGTACGCTCAATGAAACACTCACCGGACTCATGCAGGCAAAGCATCGCATCCCCCTTGGCTATATTCCTTGTGGTTCCGTCAACGATTTTGCACGCAGCATCGGAATTCCCCGTGAGATCCCCAAGGCCATTGGCGCCGTGCTCGACAGTACACCGCGCAAATTCGATATTGGCAGCATCAATGAACGCACCTTTAATTATATCGCTGCATTCGGCGCATTTACGGATGTCACCTACGAAACGCCGCAGGCTGTCAAAAATACGATCGGCCCGCTTGCCTATGTGCTGAATGCTGCAACCAAGATCCCGAATATCCGGCCTTTTCCAATGCGGATCACTTGTGACGGGGAGGTCTTTGAGGGAAGCTATCTCTTCGGAATGATCACCAATTCCGCATCCGTCGGCGGTGTTCTGGATATTACGGACTTTGTGTTTGATGACGGCATGTTTGAGATTACGCTCATTAAGGACATGGAAACGCCGCTGGAATTCTCACGCACCATCCGTTTCCTGCGGGATATTCACGAGATCGGCGAGAATGACCGTGTGGTCTGTCTGCGGGCATCCGACATCACGGTTGACCTCCTTGAGGACACCAATGTCCCTTGGACGGTGGACGGCGAGTATATGGAGAACGAATCGCACTTCCACATCGTCAACCACAAACGCGCTGTGCAGCTCCTTGTCCCGAACGCTTACTCGACCACCAGCTTCTTCCTGGAGGATGATGATGAATAAGCCGCGGGAGTATCTTGGGATACTGCTGCAAACGTTCCTGATGCTAATGCTTGGCAATATCGGCTTTGTGCTGCGTAGTGTGCAGACGGACGCATTCTCTGTTCTCCTCCCGCTGATATTGGGAATTGACTGGCTGCTCCTCATCGTGCTGCCCGGGCGTAGGGTCTCCGGAAGTGCCAAGCTCGGGCTCCTGTCCAAGGGGCTCCGTCTCATCCGCATCCACAGGCTATCCACTGCGGCGGAGATCGTGCTTGCGATCGTCCTGACCGTCCGCAGGCTCCGGGAAGGGGATTGGCCTTCGTGGTTCGATTCATGGGCACTGGCCGTCACGATCGTGGTATTTGTTGTGGCACAGCTCGGCATCCTGACTTCCGGTGCCCTCCGCATCCTCGTGACCGCCCGTCAGGTAAAGATCGGCCACTATATCGCGCTGTTTTTCTTCTGGTGGATGCCTGTCGTGAATCTCATCCTGATCGAACATATCCTTCGCACCGCAAGGCGTGAGCTGTACTTTGAAGCAGCCGTCCTCGAAAGAGACGCCGTTCGGCAGGAAAGCGAGGTTTGCAAGACGAAGTATCCCATCCTCATGGTGCACGGCATCTTCTTCCGCGACTGGCAGCTCATGAACTACTGGGGGCGTATCCCGGCCGAGCTGCAAAAGAACGGCGCACAGATCTTCTACGGAGGCCAGCAGTCCGCCCAGAGCGTTGCCAAGAGCGCTCAGGAGCTGCACGAGCGCATCACACAGGTACTCGCAGAGACCGGAGCGGAGAAAGTCAACATCATCGCACATTCCAAGGGCGGTCTGGATTCCCGCTATGCCATTGGTCTGCTTGGGGATGATATGCGCGTGGCAAGCCTGACCACGATCAATTCCCCGCATCACGGCTGTGCCTGGGCACAGAATGCTCTGGAGAAAATCCCGGCATCGGTGCAGGAGTGGATCGCCCGCCGCTATGAATCCATCTTTTCGATCCTTGGTGACACCGCGCCGGCATTTCTGGAAGGTGTCCGTGACCTGACGCCGGAGGCCTGTAAACGGTTGAATAGCCTGTGCCCGCTTCCACAGCAAATTCCCGTACACTGTGTCATGAGTGAGATGAATCACATCAATTCCGCTCCCTTCCCGCTTTGGGTGAGCTATCTGGCCATGAAGCTGTACGACCGGAATGTTCGCGGCGACGGCCTGGTGCCCATTGAATCTGCAAAGCTGGACGGAGCTGTTTTTACGATGGTTCCGAAAACGAAGTACCGCGGAATCTCTCACGGGGATATGATCGACCTTTCACGGGAGAATATCCGCGGCTTTGATGTCCGGGAATTCTATGTACATCTGGTGCAGGATCTGAAAAAACAAGGCCTGTAGCAACTGCAATCCCCTCCGGAAAGCCGGAGGGGATTGTTTCAGCGTTTCTTTTCATCGAGTACCTTTGTCAGACCGATCACGGTAATGTTATCCGTGCTGTGGTTCTCCAATGCCTGCTGTGTCAGCAGTTGCATCCGGCGGATCAGGGGCTTTGGCATTGCCAGAATTTCTTCCATTTCCGGGCTGCTCACATAATCGGACAATCCGTCCGAGCAAAGCAGAAGCACATCGCCGTATTCCACCTGCTCCTCTAATACCTGAATGTCAAAAATCGGCATGGATTTGATATTTCCCAGCACCGGGAAAATGATATTGCGCTGTTTGTGCGTCTCTTTTTCTGCCTTGGTGATAGATCCCTCTTCATAAAGCATCTGGACAAGCGACTGATCCCGCGAGAGCTGAATCAGTGTCCCGCTGCGGTACCGGTACAGACGGGAATCCCCGACATTGATCGTATGGATCATTTCATTCTCATCAATTCCGACCGCACAAAGCGTTGTCTGCATATTGACCGTTTCATCATCCTGGGCGCCGATCTGCGCAAGTGTCTGATGAATGTTGTTGAGCTCTGCATCCATGTCGGTGCGGCTTGAAAAATTGACAACCCGGAGCATATCCAGGCATGTGAATGAGGCGACCTCTCCGGAATGCTCACCGGAAACGCCGTCTGCTACCGCAGCAATAAACGGCGCCTGAAGGCGGGTCTCAGTTACCCCTTCTGTTACAATCGTCTTGTGAATCAGAAGCGCGTCTTCGTTATTCGGACGGACACCCTGATTGGTAATGGCACAGCATAAGTACATGATCTCACTCTCCGCTGATAGGTAATGGTTTTCAGTCCTCTCCGTAGTTGCCGAGGAACTTGAAATATTCGAGATTTTCGGACAGATCTGACAGCAGGGCGCTGACAGACGGGTCATGGATATTGCCGCTGAAATCGAGGTAGAACATAACCTCGAAGCTGCCGTTGCGGATCGGGCGGCTTTCGAGCTTGAGAAGGTTCATGCCTCCGATTACGAATTTACTCAGCAGTCTGTGGAGCGAGCCCTCTTCGTGAGGCAGCTTGAGCATCACAGAGATCTGGTCGGCATCCTCCGAAAGCAGCAGATCCTTGGAAATGCAGAAAAACCGGGTATTGTTGGGTACATAATCGGAAATATGATCTGCCAGGATCTTCAGTCCGTGCAGCTCGGCGCAAGGCTCCGAACAAATGGCCGCGATCGGTTCCTCCGAACGGGATACGAATTCTGCGGCTGTTGCCGTATTGGTATAGCTGCACGGCTCCAGATTATTTTTTACAAGGAACTGTGAACACTGGGACAATGCCTGCGGGTGGGAATAGACATTCCGGACGTCTTCGAGCCGGGTGCCCGGACGGACGGCCAGACAATTTGTGATCTCTACAATTGTGGTTCTGGTGATATAGAAGTTGTACTGATTCATCAGATCGTAGGCCTGTACCACGCTGCCTGCAGTCGAATTCTGGACGGGAATGATGCCAAATTCCACCTTGCCGCATTGTACCGCTTCAAATACATCCGCAAAGGTCGGCAGGAATACCGGATCGCAGTCCTGTCCGAAGATCTGTCTGGCAGCCGTTTCGGAATTGGCGCCGGCTGTTCCCTGACAGGCTACACTGGAATCCTTTGAGATGTGCAGCGGCTTGAAGGTATAGGGCTTTGTGTCCTTATGCAGCTCACGGTACTGGAGGTATTTGCTGATATCCATGATCGTCTGGAACAGCAGGGAAGAAGAGCCTTCCAGCCCGTCAGGTGCGTCACTGCGGATGCGGCTGAGAATTTCCTTTTCGCGCTCTGTCTGAAAAATCTGCATACCGTGCGCCTGCTTGTAGACAGCCACCTGTCTGCAAAGCTCCATCCGCTTAGTAAATGCTTCCATTATGGCCTGATCCAGTTCGTTAATGCCTTGTCTCAGCTCGTCAAGCTCCATGGGGTACCTCCTGCTGTGATATCATTCAAAATCTGTTATTCTTATTATACTAAAAATCAGCAAAAAAATCAATAGGTTTTTACTGATTTTTCTTTGGCAATCGATCAGAATGGTACAAATTGTGCCAATAATACGGGAAAAAGAAAAAAATTGCACGGGATGTAAATTTGCTATTGAAAAAAATACGGAACTGTGTTATAATAAAAAGGTATGAAAACTGCAAGCAGGAAAGATCTTCAGGAGGATGGTATGCGGATCTTAGGAATCGACCCCGGATATGCGATCGTAGGCTTTGGCGTGGTGGACTATGACGGTTATCAGTTCCACCCTGTTTTCTATGGCGCGATCACGACTGAGGCGCATACTCCGTTTACCCGGCGCCTGTGCTGTATTGACGATGACATCCATGAGGTGCTGCGCCGTTTCAATCCGGAATGTATGGCGATCGAAAAGCTGTACTTCACCAACAACAAAACGACTGGCATTGATGTTGCCCAGGCGCGCGGCGTTCTGGTGGTCGCGGCGGCAAAAGCAGGCCTTCCGGTCTATGAATACGGCCCGATGCAGGTGAAAATGGCGATCTGCGGCTATGGCAATGCAGATAAGCAGCAGATGATGCAGATGACACAGCGCATTCTGCATTTAGAGCAGCTTCCGCGCCCGGATGATGCCGCGGATGCGCTTGCGCTGGCGATCTGCCACGGTCATAATGCCAGAAACAGTATGCGGGGATGGAGCTGAGTCCCCAGAAACAGGAGTAATGCTCATGATTTACAGTGTCGCAGGGAAACTGATCCACAAGGAACCGGCGCTTGCCGTCGTGGAATGCGCCGGCGTCGGCTATGCATGCCGTGTCACACAGACCACACTCGGCGCGATCGGGCAGATCGGTGACGAGGTCAGACTTTTCACGCATATGAGCGTCCGGGAGGACGGCGTGGAGCTGTTCGGATTTGCCACGCTTGATGAACTCAACTGCTTCCGGATGCTGATTACGGTACCGGGAATCGGCCCGAAGGCTGCTTTGTCGGTTTTATCGGATCTGACACCGAATCGCTTTGCTCTTCTGGTCGCTTCCGGAGATGCCTCTGCTTTGACCAAAGTCAAAGGCATCGGCAAGAAATCAGCCGAACGGATTGTCGTGGATCTGAAAGACAAGCTCCTGAAAAGCGACCCTGTACTGGATTCTTCCGCCGGCCTTCCGGCATCCGGCGGAACCGACGGCCTGTCAGAGGCGCTTGCCGCGCTTCTGGTGCTTGGCTACCGGCAGGAGGAAGTCATGCCGGTGCTTGCAGGTCTGGAGGAGCAGCTCTCTCCCGAGGAAATGATACGTCTGACATTGAAGGAAATGGGCAGGCGTTCAGAATGATAGATTTGAAACCAATGTATTACACAGGAGGAACACACCATGAATCTTGACGAATTGCTGAAAGCGGCCATCAGTGACCCATCCAAGAGAAGCATCTTCTTACAGACGCTCGTCCGCAGTGACATCTATGTCATCTGCAAGAATCCGGTCAAAACCGGTGAAAGAGGGGAAGGCGTCCAGATGGATCTGATCACCATTCAGAATCCGGAAGGAGAGCTGTTTATTCCGTTTTTCACCAGCCACCGTGCACTGCAGCAGTTTGCCAAGCGCTATGTAGAGTGCTATAAGCTCAACTGTCTGCGCTTCTTTGATCTGATTCAGGAGGTCTCCGCGGTACTCAATCCGAACAGCTATGGCAAGGAGTTTACCTCGCAGGAGATCAAGAGCATCCTGATGATTGCCAGAAATCTTCACATCAAGGCGATTTCTTACAATGAAGCGGAGACCATCAGCTACCGCATGCCGCAGCGGTCTCTGTCGCACATTACCCGTGCAGCTTCCAAGTTTTTTGCGGAGCAGCCGAATGTGGACCGCGCCTTCATTCTGGAGATGACACGCGGCAGTGAGAAGCCGCAGATTCTGATTATCGTGGATATGCTGGGTAATACCCGGAAGCTGTTCGTTCCTCTGGCACGCGCCCTGTCCAAGGCTGTCAAGAGCGGCGATCACCTGTGTTTCCTGAGCTATGAGCAGAATATCGCGAAAAAGGCAGCGGAAGGCGTGACGCCTTTCTATGTCCGCAAGAAGCGTTTCTTTGAGAAGTAATGCATTAACAAACAGAAACCGGAAGGAGGGAGCATTGTGATCGAGTCGGAGGAATTCACCATAGATAACCGCATCGTTTCTGCATCTCAGACAGAAGAGGATGCCGCGCTCGAGCGGGGGCTGAGACCGACAACCCTGTCTGAATATATCGGACAGGATAAGGTCAAGGAAAATCTGGCCATCTATATCGAAGCAGCAAAACGGCGCGGATGTGCGCTCGATCATGTGCTTCTGTACGGCCCTCCGGGACTTGGCAAGACGACGCTGTCCGGCATCATTGCCCGGGAAATGGGCGTGAATCTCCGCATTACAACGGGCCCGGCAATTGAACGCCCCGGTGATCTGGCAGCGCTTCTGACGAATCTGGCACCGGGTGATGTGCTTTTCATTGATGAAATTCATCGTCTGAGCAGGGCTGTTGAGGAGATTCTGTACCCGGCACTGGAGGATCATGCGATTGATATTATCGTCGGAAAGGGGCCGGGAGCCCGGTCTCTCCGCGTTGATCTTCCGGAATTTACACTGGTCGGTGCAACGACCAGAGCCGGACAGCTCTCTGCACCGCTGCGTGACAGATTCGGAATCGTGCTCCGGCTGGAATTGTATACTCCGGAGCAGCTTTCCGATATTATCCGCCGCAGCAGCGAAATTCTGGGTATCACCTGCACGCTTGACGGTGCTCTGGAGCTGGCCGGACGTTCCCGCGGAACGCCCCGGATCGCGAATCGCCTCCTGAAGCGTGTCCGCGATTTTGCAGATGTTCTTGGAAACGGCGAAATTACGGACGTCATTGCGCGAACTGCGCTTGACCGGCTGGAAATTGACCATCTCGGCCTTGACAGCAACGACCGGCGCATGCTGGAAATGATCATCAAGGGCTACGGCGGCGGCCCCGTCGGACTCGATACTTTGGCAGCAGCATTGGGTGAGGAAGCTGTGACACTCGAAGATGTCTGTGAGCCCTTCCTGATGCAGCTTGGCTTTTTGTCACGCACGCCAAGGGGACGATGTGCCACACGCCTTGCCTATGAGCATATGGGATTCCCGGTTCCGAATCAGGGTACACCGGGAGATGATCCGGCACAGATGAAGCTATTGGATGATGCATAAAGAATAACAGATAAATAACTACGCAAGGAGATAAACATGGGCAGATTGTTTGGTACAGACGGTGTGCGCGGGATCGCGGTCACTGAGCTGACCTGCGAGCTGGCCTTGCAGATCGGCAAGGCTCTGACGAGTTCACTGCGGGAGCGGGGAAGTAACCACCCTCGCGTGATTGTGGGAAAGGATACCCGTTTGTCCTCGGATGTCCTGGAAGCTGCATTCTGCGCCGGAATCTGTGCCGCAGGCGGTGATGCGATCTGTATTGGCGTCATTGCGACACCGGGTGTTGCCTATACCGTGAAATCCCGCGGTGCCGATGCAGGCGCAATGATTTCGGCGTCTCACAACAGCATGGAATTCAACGGTATCAAGCTCTATGGCCGTGACGCATTCAAGCTGACTGAGGAGCGCATCGCTGTGATCGAATCCAAGATACTCGATCATCCCGAACAGCTGCGCCTTGTTTCCGGTTCTGCCATCGGTCGTATTATTCATGATACACAGGCAAGGGAAGAATACATATCCTATCTTGCCCGGCTTATCAGCTGCCGGCTTGACGGCCTTCATATCGCTGTCGATTGTGCGAACGGCGCTGCAAGCACGACGGCGCAGGAATTGTTTACACGCCTGGGAGCGAAGGTGGACGTTCTGTTTGCACAGCCGGACGGCTTGAATATCAATGCTGGATGCGGTTCGACCCATATTGACCGTCTGATGGATCATGTAGCCTCTACGGATTGCCAGGTAGGACTTGCCTTTGACGGAGACGGTGACCGCTGCCTTGCCGTGGATGAAACCGGAGAACTGGTGGACGGAGATAAGATGATTGCGATTTTTGCAAAGTCTCTGAAGGAACAGGGCAGATTGCAGCGGAATTCCGTAGTTGTTACCGTGATGTCCAATCTCGGATTCACCTATTTTGCGAAAGAAGCAGGTATCCGGAGAATCACGGCAAATGTCGGAGACCGCTTTGTCCTGGACAAGATGCTTGACGGCGGATTTAATCTGGGCGGTGAGCAGAACGGACATATTTTCTTCCTGGATGATGCAACCACGGGTGACGGGCAGCTTGCCGGTCTGCGACTTCTGGAGCTGATGCATACCAAACATTGCAGGCTCAGTGAGCTGGCCTGCATCATGAAGCGCTTTCCGCAGGTCATGATCAATGTCAGAATTCCGAATTACCTTCGGGAAAACTGGAAAAATGATGAAGAGATCACCCGGCTGATCGACCGGCATGAGGAAGAGCTCGGAGAAGCCGGACGGATTCTTGTGCGGGAAAGCGGAACAGAGCCTTTGATCCGTGTCATGATCGAAGGGAAGGATTTTAATCAGATCAACCGGATCGCAATGGACATTTCAGAAAAGATCCGGGAACGTGTCGGGGAAATGTGACCTGGCATTAAAAAGGAGTTGGCAGCGTGCGAGCAGCAAAGAATTGGCAGAGCTATCAGGTAATAGATGCATCGGACGGAGAAAAGCTGGAGGTATGGAATGGTTTCAGCCTGATCCGGCCGGATCCGCAGGTGCTTTGGAAGACTGCGAAAACCGATTCGCACTGGAAGAGTGCGGATGCCCATTATCGTCGCAGCAGCAGCGGCGGCGGAAAATGGGAATTCCACACCAAGCTCCCGGTACAATGGGAGCTTCCGTATGGGGATCTGAAATTTCATATCCGCCCGACCGGCTTCAAGCATACCGGCCTTTTCCCGGAGCAGGCAGTCAACTGGGACTTTATGGACGGACTGATCCGGAATGCCGGACGTGGAATCAGCGTCCTGAATCTGTTTGCTTATACCGGCGGTGCAACACTTGCCTGCGCCAATGCCGGTGCATCTGTCTGCCATGTTGATGCTTCCAAGGGCATGGTGCAGTGGGCAAGGGACAATGCCGCATTGTCCGGGCTTTCCGATAAGCCGATCCGCTGGATCGTAGATGACTGCGAGAAATTCACCCAGCGTGAGATCCGCCGCGGCAGACGCTATGATGCCATCATCATGGATCCTCCCAGCTATGGACGCGGCCCCGGCGGCGAGGTCTGGAAGCTCGAAAACTGCATTTATGATCTGGTTGAAAGCTGCGTGAATGTACTGAGCGATCATCCGTTATTTTTCCTGATCAACAGCTATACCACCGGCCTGTCTCCTTCTGTCATGGGCTACATCCTGGGCAGCCTGCTGACAAAGCGCTTCGGTGGATATGTCTATGCTGATGAGATCGGCCTGCCGGTAGAGGCATGCAATATGTGTCTGCCTTGCGGCTCCACAGCCGTCTGGTGCAGCAGAGAGGTGGGGGATGCATTTCATGGATGAGATGATCACGGCGACCCACCTGACCTTTCGCTATCCTGCAGAAGAGGAAGCGGATGAGCAGTATGAGAATCCCAGAATCCTAAAGGATGTTTCCCTTTCCATCGAACGCGGCAGCTTTACTGCGGTTCTGGGACATAACGGCTCCGGAAAATCGACATTTGCCAAGCATATCAATGCGATCCTGCTTCCGGAGGAGGGAACGGTTCTGGTTGACGGCATGGATACGAGAGAGGAAGAAAATCTCTTTTCGATCCGTCAGAAGGCCGGAATGGTATTCCAGAATCCGGATAATCAGATCGTTGCCACAATCGTGGAGGAGGATGTTGCCTTCGCCCCTGAAAATCTCGGTGTACCCCCGGAAGAAATCCGCAGAAGAGTCGATGAATCCCTGAAAGCAGTTGGCATGTATGAATACCGTAACCATGCGCCGACACAGCTTTCGGGCGGTCAGAAGCAAAGAATTGCGATCGCCGGTGTCATCGCAATGCAGCCGGACTGTATTGTGCTGGATGAACCGACTGCAATGCTCGATCCCCAGGGACGGCAGGAGGTACTGGAGACCATTCACCGGCTTAACCGGGAACAGGGAATTACGATCGTGCTGATTACGCATTATATGGAGGAGGCGGCACAGGCAGACCGCGTTGTTGTGATTGATGACGGCCGTGTTGTGCTGGACGATACACCGGAGAAGGTATTCTCTCAGGTAGATCGTATGAAGGAACTGGGACTGGATGTCCCACAGGTGACAGAATTGGCATGGGAGCTGCGGAAGGCCGGATATCCGATCTCCCCGGAGATCATTACGGAAAACGATTGCCTGTCCGCACTGGAATCCCTGTTAGAGAAAGAAAGCATCACATAAGGAGTAGTACATTGGCAATTCTGAAAACAGAGGGTCTGACCTATACCTATAGCGCAGGCACCCCATTTGAGAAGACAGCAGTTGACCATGTGGATTTATGTATCGAAGAGCATACGATGGTTGGGGTGATCGGCCATACCGGATCCGGCAAATCGACGCTGATGCAGCATTTCAACGGTCTGCTCAAGCCCACCTCCGGCAAAATTCTGCTGGATGGAAAGGACATCTGGGCGGATAAGCAGAAAATGCGTGAGGTTCGGTTCCGTGTCGGGCTGGTGTTTCAGTATCCCGAATACCAGCTGTTTGAAGAAACGGTATTCAAGGATATTGCGTTCGGCCCGCGCAACATGGGGCTTGGCGAGGAAGAGATCAAGCGCCGTGTACTGGAAACGGCCGATGCGCTTGGCATGGATCGCGAGCTTTTGAAGCGTTCTCCCTTCGCGCTGTCGGGAGGGCAAAAGCGTCGTGCTGCCATTGCCGGCGTCATGGCCATGCGGCCGGAGGTGCTGATCCTGGATGAACCGTGCGCCGGACTGGATCCGAAGGGACGAAATCTGATGCTGCAGCAGATCCGCGATTATCAGAAGAAAACACAGAGCACCGTTCTGCTTGTTTCCCACAGCATGGAAGATGTGGCTGAATTTACGCAGAAGCTGCTGGTCATGAGCAAGGCAAAGCTATTTTGCTATGACGATACAGCGGCGGTATTCCGCCGTTCTGCCGAGCTGCGGGAAATGGGGCTGCGTGTGCCGCAGATTGCCTCTGTGATGGAGAAGCTGCGAAACCGCGGCTTTGCACTTCCGGAGGATTTGTACACGGTAGAGCAGGCAAGAGACGCCATGCTGCACCTCCTGCAGAAGGGAGGCAGTACATGCTGAAGGATATTACCCTCGGACAATACTTCCCGGTTGACAGCGTTCTGCACCGGATGGATCCGCGATTCAAGATCATTTTCACGATGCTGTTCATTATCATGCTCTTTGCAGGCAACAGCATCTGGACGCTGGTGCTTGGCGCCGTATTTGTTCTGATGGCACAGCTGCTCTCGAAAATCCCGCTGAAGATGAGCTGGAAGAGCATCAAGCCGATTCTGCCGATCCTTGTTTTCACGGCTGTCCTGAATCTGGAATTTATCAGCAGCGGCGATGTGCTCTGGGAATGGAGTTTTATCAAGATCACCGAGGGCGGCTTGCAGACAAGTGTGTTCATGATCTGCAGGATCATTCTGCTGATCGTAGGATCTTCGCTCCTGACGTATACGACGTCGCCCATCCTGCTGACCGATGCCATTGAAGCACTCATGTCACCGCTCCGGAAGATCAAATTCCCGGTGCATGAGATGGCAATGATGATGTCGATCGCGCTTCGTTTTATTCCGACCTTGCTGGAGGAAACGGATAAGATCATGTCCGCTCAGAAGGCGCGTGGTGCTGCGCTTGACAGCGGAAAGCTGACACAGCGCGTGAAGGCGCTGATCCCGATTCTGATTCCGCTGTTTGTTTCTGCCTTCCGGCGAGCCGAGGAACTGGCAACGGCGATGGAATGCCGCTGCTACCGGGGCGGGGAAGGCCGGACAAGGCTTCGTCAGCTCCGTGCTGAAAAAAGGGATTATATTGGTTTATTTGTATGTCTGGTATTTCTGGCAGCATCCATTGTACTGAATGTGCTGCATAAAGTGTAAGGAGATTCTATGGCTGTCAAACAACAAGTAAAGATAAAAGAGGCCGGTTCAACTGCCGGCGATAAGGTTTTAGCATTTTTAGATCGGTATATCTGGGAGATCCTTGCGTTTATTCTGCCGTTTGTATTGGCTTCCTATGGCTTTTACAAGGCGAATATGCATCCTTTCGGTGACAGGCAGTTCCTTGTCACCGATCTTTGGCATCAGTATTATCCGTTCTTCCAGATCCTCCAGGAAAAGCTCACCCATGGCGGGTCGCTTCTGTATACCTGGACTTCCGGCCTGGGAACAAATTTCCTGGCGATCATGGCTTATTATGCAGCAAGCCCCCTGAATCTGCTGTCTGTACTGATGCCTCAGGATTTCCTGCGTGACGGAATGCTGCTGATCCTGATTCTGAAATTCTCCTTCGCCGGATTATTCATGGCGAAGTTCCTGCATTATACATTCGGAAAGAACGACATTTCCATCACTACCTTCGGCCTTTTGTATGCCCTGTGCAGCTACATGATGGGCTATTACTGGAATACCATCTGGATCGATACGGTCGCGCTGCTGCCGCTGGTGATGCTTGGACTGGTTGCGCTTGTCCGTGAAGGCAAGTACCGCACTTATGTCGTGGCGCTGGCACTGGCACTGATCTCCAATTATTATATTGCCTACATGATCTGCATTTTCACTGTCATTGCATTTTTCCTGCTCTGCCTGTTTGAAAATGTCAATTTCAAGACACTGGCTAAGCGGTTCGGACTGATTACAGGCGGTTCCTTGCTGGGTGCTGGTATTGCGTCGTGGATCCTGCTTCCGGCTTTCTTTGCGCTGATGCTGACCCACAGCGCCAACAATTCCTTCCCGAAGGAAACCAAGTGGTACGAGAACTGGGTCGATATTCTCTCCAATCTGCTGGCATTCAACGAGCCCACTTCCAAGGAAGGCCTTCCGAATATCTACACCGGACTGCTTCCGCTGCTGCTTCTGGGCGTCTTTCTGGTGGCAAAGCAGATCCGGCTCCGTGAAAAGATCTCCGGCATTCTGCTGATGGCGTTTATTCTCGTCAGCTGCAATCTGAATTATCTGAACTATATCTGGCACGGCTTCCATTTCACGAATATGCTGCCGTATCGGTTTTCCTTCCTGTTCTCCTTTGTCCTTCTCGTGGCAGCCTACAGGGCATGGCAGGTGCTTCTGGAGGAAAAGCTGAGCCTGATTCAGTGGATCTCCATGATCGCGGCAGGTGCAGTTTTTGTCTTCCTCGGATTCAGATCGGATTATTTCGATGATGACAAGTTTGTCAAGTACAGCATTTACCTTGGCGTGGTTTACCTCATCATCGTGCTGACCCGCGTGCTTGCGCCGAAGAATATTGTCCAGCTCATGCTTGCCTGTGCGGTAGCATTTGAAATGGGCTGGTATTCTGCAAGCAGCGTTGTAAGCGTCGGCAGCTCCAGCTATGCATCCTACCCTTCCGGAAACGAGAATATCCAGAGCCTGCTGGAAATCGAGCGCTCCATGGAGGATGAATTGTTCTGCCGGACAGAGATCACAGAATGGTATACTCTGAATGACCCGTCCCTGTATTATTACGACGGTGTATCTCAGTTTTCTTCCATGGCGAATGAAAGTGTCACGACCTTCTGCCGTCAGATCGGACTTCCTGCATCGGAAGCCGGAAACCGCTATTACTATGCGAATACCTCTCCGCTGACCAATCAGCTTTTGGATGTACAGTATATTATGGCCAAGGACGGTTATAGTGCCGACAAGTTTTCTATGTCGGAGGTCGGTGTCTGCGGCAGCGCACGGCTCTACCGGGTAAATGACCCGCTCGGCTTTGGTATCATGATGCCGGAGGGAATGGGCAGTTACAGGCTTGATGATTCTTTGAGCGCCTTCCAGACACAAAATGCGCTGTTCAAGCGCCTGACGGGTCTGACCGGTGATCTGTTCATGCAGATCGACATTACGGATGTCGGCCATACCGGATATGACGTTCAGCGCCGCGGTTACGGCAGCTACAATTATACCCGTCAGTCTGGTGCATCCGGTGAAACCTTCCTGAAATACAATTATACCACCGTCCGCGACGGCATGGCCTATGCGTATATGAAGGTTACAAACGGCGACAATATGGATGTGTATTACAACGGTTCGCGTGAGCATCGCTACAATATTGCCCGGCAGCCGTATATCACACCGATTGGCAGCTTCAAGAGCGGGGAAAAGGTGACGCTTCGCTGTGACCTTGAGGAAGAGGACAACACCGGAACAGTTGAGGTCTATTTCTATCAGTTCAATGAAGAGCTGTATCAGCAGGGGCTGGAGATCCTGCGAAACAGAGGATCGGTGCAGCTGACCTCGTTCAGTGACGTCGGCCTGTCGGCAGATGTTACAGCATCGGAAAACGGTGTGCTGTATCTCTCGGTTCCCTATGAAGCGGGCTGGAAGATCCGTGTAGACGGTCAGGATGCCGAGCTGTATCCCATTTTCGGTGCCATGTGTGCCGTGGATCTCACAGCCGGAAATCATCAGATCGAAATGCGTTATTCCCCGAAGGGATTCCTTCCGGGTCTGGGTATTACGGCGGGCAGCATTGTGATTTTGATTCTGCTGTTCGTTTTTGACCGGAAACGTGCAGGGAAGGCTTCCACACCGTCAGAGGATGCGCAGGAGCAGCCTGAAACTTCTGAAGATCCGGAAACAGATGCAAAAAAATAAACCTGTATTTGTAAAACAGGATAAATAAGGAAAGAATACTATGCGAAATCTCAAGGTGATGATGGCGTACCGGGGTACCGCCTACCACGGATTCCAGATCCAGAATAATGCCAGGACTGTCCAGGAGGTTGTAGAACGCTGCGTCGGCAAGGTTCTGAATGAACCGGTCACGATCCACGGCTGCTCCCGCACGGATACGGGAGTACATGCCAGACAGTTCTGCTTTTCTGTGCAGACAGAGAGCAAAATCGCACCGCTTGGATTCATCCGTGGCGTGAATGGTGAGCTTCCGAAGGATATTTCGATTCTCTCCTGTGAGGAGGCGGATCCGGAATTCCATGCCAGGTTTTCCTGCAAGGGAAAGGAATATATGTACCGGCTGCATTGCAGCGAGTGCAAGGATCCGTTTACAACAGACCTGGCAATGCATTACCGGCGTCCGTTTCATCCCGAAATCGTGCAGTATGCCGCACAGAGCTTCGTCGGGGAACAGGATTTCCGGGCGTTTTGTACAAATTGTGCAGAAAATGCCAACACAATACGGCGCATTCATAGCTTTGATGTAGAAATTGACGGCACCGAGGTCAAAATGCTTGTAAAAGGTACCGGATTTTTGTATAATATGGTTAGGATCATGGTGGGGACGCTGCTGGATGTCAATGAAGGCAGGATCCCGGCAGACGGGATTCCGGATATTCTGGCTTCCCGGGACAGACTGCGTGCAGGGCGTACTGCGCTGCCGCACGGACTGTATCTGAACCGTGTATTCTACACTGATGCAGAGCTGAATTCCGATTAACTACAGAAATATAAAAGATAGATTGAACAAATGGGAGGGAACGTCAGTGGCTAATTCGGTTGATGTCGTACTTCTGCGGAATCGCCGCAGAAGAAGACGGCGTATCCTGAAACTTACGATTATTCTGGTGATCGCAGGCATTATCCTGCTGATCTATGTCAAGAGAGATTTGTGGTTCCCGCAGCTTGAAGGCATCGGATCGCGCTACCAGAATGTAGCACGGAATGAAGAAGCAGAGGCGGAGGGCGTATTTGAGCTGAATATTTCCGGCGGCATAGATTATGAAACAGATTTCATCAATAACAATCTGTTTATCCTTTATGACAAATACCTGTACATCTACAGCACAGACGGAACGGAGCTTGACCGCCGTCAGCATGCCTACGGCAATGCCCTGATGGAGGTCGCGGGCAACAGGGCGCTGATCTATTCCTCGAACGGAACGAGCTTCCGGGTCGATTCGGCCAATAAGATGATCTATGAGGAAACGGTCGATTATCCGATTCTGTTTGCCTCCATCAGCAATGACGGGTATGTCGGAATTGTCACAGAGTCCGATACCTACGCGTGCCGGCTGAATATATATGATCCGAACGGAAACCGGATTTATAAGCGCGAATGCGTGGAGCGCCTGATGAATCTGAGCTTCTACGGAAACGGATGTATCTTCTCGACCATCAGCGCTTCGGATGGTGAGCTGCAGACTTCCTTGCAATATATCACATTCGACAGCGACAGTGTGCAGTGGGAAACAGATCCGTTGTCTACGCTTTCCGTGGAGATCTATGCACTTCCGGATGGAGGGGCGTTTGTGATCGGTGACACGAAGGCTGCATATTATAGCAGCACGGGTGCACTGGTCGGCAGCTATGACTACAATGCAGCACTGACAGATTATGCGTATCTTGACGGTAAAGCAGCAGTGCTTCTGAAAAATGAAGAACGCAGACAATCTGTGCTGATGCTGTTCTCTGACAGAACCTCGGCACCGGAATGTGTCTCTTTTGATTCCATCCTGAAAAACGTCATTATTGATGATGAGACTGTGTATGTCCTGGGCGGCGGTCAGATCCGCAGCTTTGCCTTCAGCGGTCAGGAAATGAAGGGACTTACGATCAACGATGCCTATGAGAGGATCCTGAAATATGGCAAGTATTTCTATTTGCTTGGCTATGACAAGATCCATCGCACCGAAATAAACTGAGGAGGTGCAGCATGGGTACACAATTCTGGTGGTTTTTTGATGTCATCATCGTTAGTATTGCATTTGGCGTTTTCTATTCCGCTGTTTCCAGGGGTATCAGGAAGGGACTATTCCCGTTTGTGTCTCTGGCGCTTGCCGTTGTACTCGGATGGTTCGGCAGTCAGTTCCTGACGCCGCGAGTTTATGAAGAGCTCTTTCAGGATTCCATCCGGACTGCGGTTTCCAATCAATTGCAGCAGGTGGAGTGGGATATTTACGGCGCTGCAGCAGATTCCATCCTGATCAGTCAGGAGGATGCCGACTGGGATGAGGAGGAAATGCGCCGCATCCAGGAGAAAGCTGAAAAGAAGCAGAATACCGATTACGATGAACGCTACATTACGGCGATCTCAAATGCAGCGGAAGCGCAGATTCTTACAGCCAAAAAGCCGCATTCCACAGAGCGCCTGCAAACTGTATTCAAGGAGGATCATGATGCATTCTATCACTTCCTTGCGTATCTGGATCAGGACGACCCGGATGCAGCGGCAGCCCTGATTGAAGTAAAATGGTATCACAGCGGCTATCAGACGCTGGTTCGCTGTGCATTGTTCCTGCTGATCGAAATTCTCATGCTGATCATCAGCGGAATCATTTCTTCCATGAACAAGCATGATGAAGATGCTGAGGTCGGAAAGGCAGACCGTCTGCTTGCCGTTCCAGTGGGACTGGTCGAGGCTTGCTGTTATGTTCTGATTGCAGCCATAGCTGTACAATTCCTTGTTGTGCTGACAGATTCCCAGATGCTTTTATTTAATAGTGACACAATTCAGAAAACCCGGATATTCCGGTACATTTACGATTTTGTCTCCAACTTCTGAACAGAAAGGATGATTTGACCTATGATGCTTTGCAGCAAGTGCCATAAACGCCCGGCCGTTGTCTATATTTCCTCTCAGGATAATCGGAATGAAGGCTACTGTCTTTCCTGTGCAAAGGCCATGAATATCCCCCAGATCAACGATTTTCTGGAGAAGAGTCAGCTTTCTGCCGAGGATGTTGACCAGCTTTCCGAGAATGTCATGGGCATTTTTGATTCGCTCAATGCAGGCGGAGATGACAGTGAGAATGACGGACAGGACGGTGAGGAAAGCAAGAACGATGCAATGCCGAACTTCCTGCGCGGTCTGTTCAATCAGAGTCCCAGAAACAACAGCACCCCGAAGAGCAGTGGTACTGCCGGATCGGGTAACGAGCGTAAATCGCAGCAGGGTAAGACACCCAAGCGTAAGAAAAGTGCCGACGAGAAGGAATACAAATTTCTGAATAATTACTGCACCAATCTGACCAAGCGTGCAGAGAACGGTGAACTGGATCAGATCATCGGCCGCGATCGTGAGATCTCCCGTGCTATGCAGATCATGTCCCGCCGCACGAAGAACAATCCCTGTCTGATCGGTGAGCCCGGCGTCGGCAAAACCGCAATTGCGGAGGGGCTTGCACAGCATATTGCTGCCGGAGATGCACCGTTTCATCTGCTCACAAAGCAGATCTATCTGCTGGATCTGACAGCACTTGTCGCAGGAACCCAGTTCCGCGGCCAGTTTGAAAGCCGTGTTAAGGGCCTGATCAGCGATGTGGTCAATGCCGGGAATGTGATTCTCTTCATTGATGAGGTGCATAATCTGGTCGGTGCCGGTGATTCCGAGGGTTCCATGAATGCAGCCAATATCCTGAAGCC
>CACZPI010000035.1 GCA_902783005.1 uncultured Ruminococcus sp.
GCAGAGTATGTCGAGAAAAGGAAACTGTCTGGACAATGCCTGTGCTGAAAATTTCTTCGGACTATTGAAAACAGAACTTCTGTATTTACAGGAGTTTGAATCTGTCGAGCACTTCATATCCGAGCTTCACGCTTACATAGATTGGTACAACACAAAGCGCATCAAGCTTAAGCTTGATGGTATGTCACCTGTTGAATACAGGTTCAACGCTGCATAACAAAAGCGACCAAGATTTCTCTTAGTCGCTTTGCATAAGTTTCCTTTGAAAAGTTTGTCTAACTTTTTGGGGTCAGTTCAACCATATTAGCACCCCAATTTTGATACAATCGAAGTTGGGGTGCATTATTCTGTCTAAATGCAGGTAATACACAGTTTTAGAGGGCAATCGGAAACGGTATAGTGACAGATATGGGCTTATACGAGCCTCAAAACAGTCTAAATAGGGCAAAAATGCAGTAACATACCTCAAAAATCAACGATAGCAAAAGTTATCGTTGATTTTTGTAATGAAACGCAAATCGAGAGGGTGCATTTTTTGATTTTTTCGGGCTATCGTTGACTTTTGTAACGAAACTCAGAGTAGGCTGTAAATAGGCATAAAAGAGAGTTGCTATTTTGCCATTTTTAACAGAGCATCTGAGGTGCTGTTGTACATCATCACTATATTTCGTCTTCCTGCTGCCCTTACCTTGCAATTTCCCGATAACCGTGGTATAATAGAATAGCAATAGTCTTGGCCATCTGCCTTTGTGACAGATGTAACGGAAAGGTCGTTGAATTATGAATTTATTTGATATGCTTGTAAACGGTTCCGAATCACTATCGGTGATCGGGCTCGGTTATGTGGGAATGCCGATCGCAGTCGCATTTGCTGAAAAGGTGCGGGTGATTGGGTACGATCTGAATGCCGAAAAGATCGCACTGTACAAATCCGGAATTGACCCTACCGGGGAGGTCGGGGATGCTGCGATCGCTGCTTCCAAGGTCGATTTCACGGCTGATGAGACGCGGCTTCGTGAGGCGAAATTCCACATCGTTGCTGTGCCTACGCCTGTCAATGCCGATCATACCCCGGATCTGTCTCCCGTAGAGGAGGCAAGCCGGATCCTTGGCCGGAATCTTACAAAGGGTTCCGTCGTGGTCTATGAATCCACGGTGTATCCGGGTGTGACGGAGGACGTTTGTGTGCCGATCCTGGAGGCTGAATCCGGTCTGAAATGCGGCACGGATTTCTGGATCGGCTATTCTCCGGAGCGGATCAATCCCGGTGACAAGGTCCACCGGATCGATACCATCTGCAAGATCGTTTCCGGCATGGATGCGCAGACACTGGAGATTGTTGCGAATGTGTACAGCCTGGTGGTTTCTGCCGGTGTCTACCGCGCCGAGAGCATCAAGGTCGCTGAGGCGGCCAAGGTCATTGAGAACAGCCAGCGGGATATCAACATTGCTTTTATGAATGAGCTGTCCATCATCTTTAACCGCATGGGCATTGATACCAGATCCGTTCTGGAGGCCGCGGGCACGAAATGGAATTTCCTGAAATTCTACCCCGGTCTGGTCGGCGGGCACTGCATCGGTGTCGATCCGTATTACCTGACCTATAAGGCTGAAATGCTTGGCTATCACAGCCAGGTCATCCTGGCGGGCAGACGCATCAATGACGATATGGGCAAGTACGTTGCCGAAAATTGCGTCAAGAAGCTGATCGCTGCCGATCTGCCTGTCAAGGGGGCAAGAGTTGCCATTCTTGGCTTTACCTTCAAGGAAAATTGTCCGGATACCCGCAATACCCGTGTCATTGACATTGTCCGGGAGCTTGGGGAATACGGCATTACGCCTGTCATTGCCGATCCGGTTGCGGATGCCGCAGAGGCGCAGCGCCTGTACGGGATCCGTTTTGCCGGAATGGAGGAGATCCGCGGAATGGATGCGGTGATCCTTGCGGTGGCGCATGAGGATTTTGGCCGCTTCACGATGGAGGAGATCGGCAGCATGTACGGATCGGAAAAGCGGGTGCTGCTTGACATCAAGGGCCTGCTTGACCGCAAGGCCTATGAAGCAGCCGGCTATCTGTACTGGAGATTATAAGGAGCAACAAAGTGGGATACGAAAGTGTAAATTTTCCGGAAAATACAGTTTTTCTCGTCACAGGAGGAGCGGGCTTCATCGGCTCGAATCTGTGTGAAGCCATCCTGAAAAAAGGATGCTTCGTGCGCTGTCTGGATGATCTGTCTACCGGCAAGCAGGCGAATGTGGATCTGTTTGCCGATGATCCGCATTATACCTTCATCCGCGGTGATGTCAAGGATCTGGATACCTGCATGAAGGCCTGTGAGGGCGTGGATTATGTCCTGCATCAGGCGGCATGGGGCAGTGTACCGCGCAGCATTGAAATGCCGCTGTTTTATTGTGCGAATAATATTCAGGGCACGCTGAATATGCTGGAGGCTGCCAGACAGTGCGGCGTGAAGAAGTTTGTCTATGCCTCCAGCTCCTCGGTCTATGGCGATGAGCCAGTACTCCCGAAGCAGGAGGGCAAAGAGGGTAATCTGCTCTCTCCCTATGCGGTCACAAAGCGTGCCGACGAGGAATGGGCAAAGCAGTATACACGCCATTACGGGCTGGACACCTACGGCCTGCGGTATTTCAATGTATTCGGCCGCCGGCAGGATCCGGAGGGCGCCTATGCAGCAGTGATCCCGAAATTCATCCGGCAGCTTCTGCAGGGAGAGCGTCCGACGATCAACGGCGACGGGAAGCAGAGCCGGGATTTTACCTATGTCGAGAATGTCATCGAGGCAAATCTCAGGGCTTGCCAGGCGCCGCATGAGGCAGCAGGTGAGGCTTTCAACATTGCATACGGCGGACGGGAGTATCTGATTGATATTTATTACGGCCTGACTAAATCGCTGGGTCTGGATACGGAACCGATCTTCGGGCCGGAGCGTGCGGGAGATATTCGTCACAGCAATGCCGATATCAGCAAGGCACGCCGGCTTCTGGGCTATGATCCCGACTGGAGCTTTGCACGGGGCATTGAAGCGGCGATTGCATGGTACCGGGAGAATCTGTGATGCCAAAGCGTGTTACGCATATCATTACCGGACTTGCTATGGGCGGTGCGGAAACGATGCTCTGGCAGGTCTTGCAATACGGAGACACCAGTGCATACGAAATGGAGGTCATCAGTCTGAGCGGCGAGGGCGATTCGCAGTATTATCTGAAGGAGATCCGTGCGCTGGGAATTCCGGTGGCGGCAGTTTCCTTCAAGCGGCGTCCGGTTTCCTCTGTTTTCCGAATTTGCCGGATCCTGCGGCATACGGATACGCTGTGCTGCTGGATGTACCATGCCAATCTGGTCGGCTATCTGCTTGGACATTTATCCGGCGTCAAGCGCATCATCTGGAACATCCGTCACAGTGATCTGAGCCCGGAACATAACAAGCGACTGACACTGCAGATCAGCCGGCTTTGTGCCAGACTCAGCAGCAAGGTGGCTGCGATCACCTATAATGGTGAAAAATCCCGCAGCGTCCATGAAAATGCAGGTTATGCGCCGGAAAAGGGGATCGTGCTTCCGAATGGCTGTGACTGTACGCGGTTCTGCCCGGATCCGGAAGCGGCACCGTCGCTTCACAGGGAACTGGGGATCCCGGATGGCCGCAGGATCGTGCTGAGTGTCGGCAGGAATCATCCGATCAAGGATCTGCCGACATTCATCCGTGCATTTTCCATCGTGCATCAGCATCATCCGGAATCCACAGCGGTCATGTGCGGAACCGGCATTACCCCGGAGGATGCGGATTTGCAGGCGCTTTGCCGGGCGTGTGAATTGCAGATCGGCAGCGATCTGTATCTGATCGGTCAGCGCACCGATGTTCCGCGGCTGCAGGCGGCATGTGATCTGTATGTGCTGCATTCCGCTGCCGAAGCGTTTCCGAATGTGCTGCTGCAGGCAATGGCCTGCGGGTGCCTGTGTGTATCGACCGATGTAGGGCCTGCACGGGAGCTTCTGGGAAACGATGCACAGATCGTTCCCCCGGGGGATCCGGCGGCATTGGCAGGAGCGATGGAGCAGATGCTCACACTCAGTCAGGAAAATGCGCAGCTGCTTCGGGATCAAGTTCGGAAAACGGTTCTGGAGCATTACAGCATCGGGGAGGTTGCACGGATCTATACGGCGCTGTATGAACAGGAAGGGTGTAGTCATGATAGAACGTAATCTCACATTGAACGGAAAAACAATCCTTGTCACCGGTTCCCCCGGCTTTGTCGGCGCCAATCTGGTGATGCGCCTGCTGCGGGAGATGGATGCAGGACATATCATCAGCTTCGACAATATGAGTGATTACTATGATCCGAAGCTGAAGGAATACCGCCTCTCCCTGATCGGACAGGCAAAGCAGACGTCCGGTGCGGAGCATACCTTTATCCGCGGAGATCTGGCTGATGCGGATTGTCTGCGGCAGGTCTTTGCACAATACCGCCCGGAAATTGTGGTCAATCTGGCTGCACAGGCCGGTGTGCGGTACAGCGTCACGCATCCGGAAGCATATATCTCTTCCAATATGATTGGCTTTTATCATTTGCTGGAGGCTTGCCGGCACTATCCGGCTGCGCATCTGGTATTTGCATCCTCCTCTTCGGTCTACGGAGAGAACAGCCATGTCCCGTTTTGTGTGGAGGATCCGACCGATCATCCGGTTTCCCTGTACGCGGCGACCAAAAAGAGTAATGAACTGCTGGCATACAGCTATGCCAAGCTGTATCGGCTGCCAATGACCGGACTGCGTTTTTTTACTGTCTACGGGCCTGCCGGAAGACCGGATATGTTTTATTATTCCGCAGCCGAAACACTTTCAAAGGGCGGTACGATCCGGCTGTTCAATTACGGGAACTGTGAACGGGATTTCACCTATGTGGATGATATTGTCGAGGGCGTCTTCCGCGTAATGCAGGCAGCACCGGAATGCCGTGAGGGTGCCGACGGGCTGCCGGTTCCGCCATATCGTCTGTACAATATCGGCGGCGGACAGCCGGAAAAGCTGCTGGATTTTGTGACGGTTCTGCAGGAAGAGCTGGTTCAGGCAGGCGTTCTTCCGCCGGATTATGATTTTGCAGCACACCGGGAGCTTGTTCCCATGCAGCCCGGGGATGTGCCGCGCACCTATGCGGATTCCTCGGGACTGGAGCACGATTTTGGATTTACCCCAAAAACCGGTATTCGTGAAGGTCTGCGGGCATTCGCTCAGTGGTACCGTTCCTATCAGGAGATTGTCTCCGGTACTGAGGGGAGTCATACATGAAGCACATCCTGTTTTATATTGCCACAATCCTCTGCGGTGGCGCAGAGCGCGTGCTGGTGAATCTTGCCAATCACTTTGCTGCATCCGGATATGATGTATGTGTGGTCACGAATTTTGCGGGAGAGGACGAATACCAGCTTGATTCACGTGTGACACGGTACATTCTGGAAGAATCAGAATCGCAGGCATCCCGGATCGTCAAGAATGTGACCCGTATCCGCGCACTGCGTCGGATCCTGCGGGAGCAGAAGCCGGATGTTGCAGTCGGGTTCATGGTGGAAAACAACTACCGTTTGATTGCAGCAACAGCAGGGCTCCCGATGCGGACTGTGGTATCGGTACGGGTTGCACCGCAGACATTTCATACGACTACTTCCAGAAGATTGCTTGCAAACTTCATGTATTCCCTTGCAGACGGTGTGGTGTTCCAGACGCAGGAGGCACGGGATTTCTTTGGCCGGAGGATCCGCAGTAGATCTGATATTATCATGAATCAGGTGGCGGATGTGTTTTTCAGGGAACATCCGCAGACAGGAAACTGTTTGATTGCCTGCGGACGGCTGGTAGCACAGAAGAATTACCCGATGCTGCTGCGTGCATTCCGCAAGGTGCTGGAGCGCTTCCCGGAGGAGATGCTGCGAATCTATGGGGTCGGTGAGCTGCATGATACACTTGTGGAACAAGCACAGCAGCTTGGCATTGCGGAACATGTGCAGTTCATGGGACACTGCAGCGATATGCCTGCTGTGCTGCAGGAGGCAAAGCTCCTTGTGATGACCTCTGATTATGAGGGAATGCCGAATGCAGTGCTCGAAGCGCTTGCTTCTTCTGTTCCTGTGATTTCCACGGACTGTCTCGGCGGCGGTCCCCGGGATGTCATCCGCGAAGGTGAAAACGGCTATCTGGTGCCGGTCGGGGACGATGCTGCACTTGCTGAGCGCATTTGTTCTGTGCTTGGTGATCCACAGGCGCTTGCAAGACTGCGCGAGGGTGCAGGACGATCTGCACAGGCATTCCGGAGTGA
>CACZPI010000036.1 GCA_902783005.1 uncultured Ruminococcus sp.
ATCCAGTCCAACTATCGCTTCAACTTCATCTGGATATTTCTGCGCCCAAAGGACAGCTTCATATCCCGAATATGAATGAGCGCAAAGAATATATGGTGCTTTAATATCAGCCTTTTGGAGCGCTTCTCTGTCCTGACGGAGAATCGTGTCGAAATCTCTTTCACTGTCAACAATATCACTGAATCCGTAGCCGAATTTCTCTACAACAACTATCTTGTTTTCATCGCTGAGCCTTGTATAAAGCGGTTTGAAATCCAGTATCGGTGAGGATGTTCCCCAGCCCGACAGGAACACGATCGTGTGTTCACCCTCTCCCTCGGTGTAGATGCTCATATTGTGACCGTCTACCTCCACAAGCTGTCCGAGGGGCGTTTCGTAAAGGGCTTTGTTCTTTCTGAGCATGATCTGATTGTAGACCGCCATGACGATAAGAAATACTGCTAACAGTATCAGAAGTACGAGTACAATTTTCCCTATGATTTTCAATGTCTTTTTCATGATGCAACTCCCTTATGGATCAATATGGTTTACAGCAGCTCCCGCTGCCATTTTCTCTGTGCGAATTCTCTGTTCCATTACGGCTCCGCAGTCTGTTCAGCGTATCTGACTCTGATCACAGGCCGGACGCCCATCGGGTAATCGACATCATTCCCCATATAATTCGCCGCTGTCCCAAGGATATAGACTGCTTTGTCCTGCTCCTTTCCGGGTGACCGCAGCCACCATTCGATGCCGCATCCCCGGATACCATCGCTGACGATCTTTGCTTCCGAATCGGTGAACAGATACACCTTGTCATCTGTTTCATTGCCGCAGTCCATTCCATAATGAGACTCTTCTTCGGTGAACGTGTTGTGCGTGGTAAGGATCGCCGCCTTCTCTCCGTCAGTGAATTTGCTGTCATAGAAGTCCCCGTTGAGCCATCTGCGCAGAGAGCAGGTCTCCCATGTGACATCCGTCTTTTCGTCATTGTACGGCATTTCGGCGACCGGCCCCGCACAAAGCAGTGTGCAGATGCCGTCCGTTTTGTCTGTGACATACCAGGTATATCTGCCGAATGTCACCACATCCTCGATCTGCGAATCAGCGATCACCGCAAGCTCCTTCTCCTCCTCTGCGGCAGTTTTGTGCATCTCCGTGGGGACGGTGTGACCTGCAAAGGAAAGATTCAGGGCAGGACGGACGGCGCCGTAGGTATTGCCCGCAACATCTCCGGAGGGATCCACAATATTCTTTTTCGTACCGACATAGGCGATGTAGCTTTCACTCGCACCCGGCGAGCGCAGCCACCACCACTGGTTTTCCTGACCGTACCAATCGCCCGCACGGCGCACCTGACTGTCAAGGGCATTTGCTTCCTCCACACTCAGCAGGAAGATATCGTCATCGGTATCCTCTCCGCCGGGCGTGCCGTGTTCTGCATTGGCAGGGGTGGTGATGTGCGTCTTCTGAATCAGCGTCCGTTCCTCTTCTGTAAATGTATGATAGAATTGTTCATTGAGCCATGCACGCACCGCGGACTGATCCCATGTATCAATACATTGATATGTGGGTACATTGAACGGCAGCTTGATCACAGGCTTTTCGGTCAGAAGCGTGCAGCCTGTCTCTGTTTTTGCCGTCACATACCACCGGATGTCACCGAATACAACAACATCTCCCACAGATGCATCTGTCAGCGCCACAGCTTCCTTCGGGGATTCATGCGTTGCAGCAAAGCAGCCTGACAAGACTACCGCAAGACCGATTGCAGCCGCCGAAACAGCAAGCAGCATTTTCGGTAGTTTCATTTTCGTTCTCCTTATTCATCATCTTAACTGACATCACTGTATTGCCTGCAATGATAGTCCAGGCATATCATGAGCCTTTCAAATTATACCACAGCCCCGGCATAAAATCAACCCATTCCCGTACAGGAATCGTCTTCCCGCAATTCTTCGTTCATTGTGCAACAAGGATTATCGACAAACAGAGGCCGCTGCATGAAGCAGCGGCCTCCTTGTTTTGATTCAGGTCAATTATTCTTCGTCATCTCTCCTGCGGTTCTTTC
The DNA here is from genome assembly GCA_902783005.1 of uncultured Ruminococcus sp. Classification (GTDB taxonomy): domain Bacteria; phylum Bacillota; class Clostridia; order Oscillospirales; family Ruminococcaceae; genus UBA3855. The sequence goes on from CACZPI010000036.1 coordinate 2,051, forward strand.
TGGCCAGACCGAAGCCTGCGAGCGTCATCAGTGCTGCGAATGCACCGGCGAGCTTGTGCATGCCGGACATACCGGTCTGCGGGAGCTCATCCGAAAGTGCAGCGTAATCGGACTCTGCCTTGACGAGGGCGGCATAGTTCTTGACGATCGTCTTCTGCTCCTCGGTCAGCGTGTTGTACGCGGATCTTGCAGCCACGATCTTGTTCTCACAGTCGTTGGACTTGACGATCTTGCCAATTGCATTGATAAGGTCAGTTACCTTGGCGACTGCTGCTGCATCGGCAGCGGCCTTCTCCTCGGCAGCCTTCTGTTCAGCCTCAGCAAGGGCTGCTGCCTTGTCGGCGTCTGCCTGCTCAGCGGCCTCAGCGAGGGCTGCTGCCTTGTCGGCGTCTGCCTGCTCAGCGG
>CACZPI010000037.1 GCA_902783005.1 uncultured Ruminococcus sp.
ACGTCGGAATACATCTGGATGAATCTTCTGTAGCAGTCCCATGCCCATCTCGGGTTGTTGGACTTCTCAGCGATATACTCAACAACGTCCTCGTTCAGACCGAGGTTCAGGATGGTGTCCATCATGCCGGGCATGGATGCACGCGCACCGGAACGAACGGATACGAGCAGCGGGTTGGTCTTGTCGCCGAACTTCTTGCCGACGCGCTCTTCCATCTTGGTGATGTTGGCCTCGATCTCAGCCATGATCTCATCGCTGATACCGCCGTCCTCGTAATACTGAGTGCAGGCCTCAGTGGTGATGGTGAAGCCCTGCGGAACCGGAAGACCCATATTGGTCATCTCAGCGAGGTTAGCACCCTTACCGCCGAGGAGCTCGCGCATGGTTGCGTTGCCCTCAGTAAACTGATAAACATACTTCTTGCTCATTGGTCTTTTCCTCCAATCGTTTTTTCCGGTCTAAAGGGTAGTATGCCCCCTTGTCCGGATTACCTTACTATTATACCATATTCCGTAAAAAAAATCCATCATTTTTTGAGAGAAAATCTATCCCAATTTTATAGCACTTTTCACAAAAATTGTGAATTTTTTTCTATCACAGGGAGGGGCGAAGCCCCCCCACAGCACATCCCCGACATCATCAAACAAGAAACGGCGCCAAAACAGCGCCGTTTTCCTCATTCTGTATCCTCATTTGCATCGGAATCCTCGTCGGATTCCTCGTCAGACGCCTCATCGGATTTCGTATCGAATGACTCCTCATCCAAAGTGCCGTCCCCCCATGCCACACGCATCAGCCCCGGGTAGACCCGGTTGCCGATCGACGGGATGAAGCGGAACAGCTCGACCGCCGTCTCCGCAAGATTCTCCTCGCACAGCGGCAGATCCGCATGAATGCCGACAATGCAGCGGGCCGTGTCCACCGTGAGCTTAATCATCCGGTAGGTCGCATTGATCCGGTTGACCGCTTCAAGCACTGCGTCCGTCCGCTCCTCCGGGAATGTCGCAAATTCCCGCACGCGCACCGCCACATCATGCTCGTCATCATAGGAGATAAAGCGCATTTCCACACGAAGCGCCTCGAAATTCACCGCGGTTTCCACATAGCTGCAATCATCGCGCTCGCGGATCACGCATTTGAATTCCCTCTCCTGCAGCGCATCATAGATTGTCTGCGTCGGCTCAAAGACCATTCTCAGTTCCCCCAGATCGCCTTCATGAGCTGCGGGAATGCATCATCCGCAATGTTGGGCAGGCGGCAGAACATTTCCACGGCTGCCTCACCGACATCCTGCGTGCAGGACTGAATGTCATGGTGTATATCCACGCTGCGGTCATCTTCGTCCACGATAAAGCGGGCAAAGCGGAACTGACGGTTGAGCGCATTGACAACGCGGAGGATCGTGTCCAGCTTATCCTCCGGGAAACGTACCAGACGGAATACGCGGACGCTGACGTCATTATCATCGTCGCTGGAAATGAAATGGATGTCAATGGTGGTGTTGTCACAGGTGACGCCTGCGATCACGCGGCTCGTATTCTCTTCCTCGCTAATGCGGAACTTGTAGTTCTCCTCTTCAAAACGGTCTGCAATTGCCTGTGTTGCCTGGTAGATCATGGTTCGTTCTCCTTTCAGAATCGCTTGAATCAGCGCATAAAATGATTCGTTGGTTTCAGGGGGCGGGTTCATCCCCAGATCGTCCGCATCAGCCGGGGATAGGCTTCATCCACAATGTCAGGGACGCGGCCGATCAGCTCCATCGCCGTCTCGCCTGCATCGGCTGTGCTGCGCGGGAAATCGTACAGCACATCCACGGAATGCTCTGCGTCATTCACCACAAACTTGACGAAGCGGAATTCGCAGTTGAGCGCGTTGACCAGCCGGAGCACCTCCGCCCGCTTTGCCTGCGGGAATCGCACGGCACGGCTGACGCGCAGATTGACGCCGTTGCTGTCGTCGCTCGACAGGAACCGCATCACCAGCGTGGTATGCCGGGTGACCATGGTACATTCAAGCAGACTAAAGTGCTCTGTTTCGTGGATCTCATACCGCAGAGAGGCTTCCTCAAAGCGCTCGCTGATGGTCTGTGTTGCCTGATATACCATGCTCTCCCCTCCTTTTGCATCATACATTTTTTATTATACCATACTTTTTGTCTTCATGCAAGGTACGGGTTTCATTTTTGGTTTGGCATACAATTTTGACAGTGGAATTTGTGCATTTTTGACAAGTCCCCCTCCGGTCAATGCACCCTCCCTCTCCGTGTTACGCCAGGTAATGCGGCGTGTACAGGCAAGGTGCAATTTTTTTCGGATGCCCCCGGAGCCACCCCTTGACAAACCATCTGCATTGTAGTATAATAGGTATTGTGAATTAGCACTCAAAACATCAGAGTGCTAAATTCATTTCAAATTTTAATCATATAACCAAGAGGCGAGGAACGTTGCGGAGGGCACGCGCCGGCGTTCCCCCAGAGAACCAAACAGGGGGTATGGGGGAAAAGCCGCCCTTGGCGCATAAGCGAACGAGCTTGCGAGGAGTGTTGCGGCAAGCCCGCCAGCGGCGTTCCCCCATTTAAGAAAAGGAGAGAGGAACTATGGAAACCAAAGCATTTCAGGCGGAATCCAAAAAACTGCTGGATATGATGATCCATTCGATCTATACCCACAAGGAGATTTTTCTCCGTGAGCTGATCTCGAATGCATCCGATGCCATTGACAAGCTGTACTTCCGTTCGCTGACGGATGATTCCGTGGGCATGAACAAGGAGGATTTTGCCATCCGCATCGACACCGACAAGGATGCCCGCACGATCACCGTCACCGACAACGGCATCGGCATGACCGCCGAGGAGCTTGAAGCCAATCTCGGCACCATCGCCGCCTCCGGCTCCCTCGGCTTCAAGACCGACAATGAGCTTGGCGACGATTCGCAGATCATCGGTCAGTTCGGCGTCGGCTTCTATTCGGCCTTCATGGTCGCCAAGCGCGTGACCGTGTATACCCGTGCATTCGGCGCCGCGAAGGGCTACAAATGGCAGTCCGAGGGCGTGGAGGGCTACACGATCGAGGAGACCGATGAAGCGCCCGCCAACGGCACCCGCATTGTCCTGGAGCTGATGGACGACACCGAGGAGGAGGGCTACAGCGAATTCCTCGAGCAGTACCGCATCCAGGGACTTGTCAAGCGGTATTCGGATTATATCCGCTTCCCCATTCAGATGGAAGTCTCCCACCGCAAGCTCAAGGAGGGCACGGAGGATGAATACGAAGATGTCATTTCCCTCGATACCCTCAACAGCATGGTGCCCCTGTGGCGCAAGAACCGCAGCGAGCTGACGGAGGACGACTACAACAGCTTCTACCAGGAGAAGTTCGTCGATTACATGCCGCCGATGGCCTACAAGCATGTACACAATGAGGGCATGCCCGCCTATGATGCGCTGCTGTATATCCCGGCGAAGGCACCGTTTGACTACTATACCCGCGAATATGAGAAGGGCTTGCAGCTCTATTCCAACGGCGTGCTCATCATGGAGAAGTGCGGCGACCTGCTGCCGGATTATTACAGCTTCGTGCGCGGTCTGGTCGATTCCGAGGATCTGTCGCTGAACATCTCCCGCGAAATGCTCCAGCATGACCGCCAGCTCAAGGCCATTTCCCGCAGCATCGAAAAGACCATCAAGTCCGAGCTTGCCCAGATGCTCAAGAAGGATCGTGACAAGTATGCCCAGTTCTTCGAGGCATTCGGCACCCAGCTCAAATACGGCGTCTATGCCGATTACGGCATGCACAAGGATGATCTCCAGGATCTGCTGCTGTTTGAATCCTCCCGCGGCGACAAGCCCGTGACACTCGCGGAATACGTTGAGAATATGCCGGAGGAGCAGAAGGAGATCTATTACGCATCCGGTGCCTCCCGCGCCGCGATCGAAGCGCTGCCGCAGACCGAGACCGTGCTGGCCAAGGGCTATGAGATCCTGTACTTCACCGCACCGGTGGATGAATTTGCCGCAAAGCAGATGGTTTCCTACAAGGACAAGCTCTTCAAGAGCGTAACGGAGAGCGCCCTTGACCTCTCGACCGAGGAGGAGAAGAAGGCACTTGACGAAAAGCAGGAGGAGAACAAGGATCTGCTCGGTGAGATGTCCAAGGCACTTGAGGGCAAGGTCGAGCGCGTCGTTCTGTCGAGCCGTCTGAAGAGCCATCCGGTATGCCTGACGAGCGAGGGCGACCTGACGCTCGAAATGCAGCAGGTGCTCAACGCCATGCCGACCGACAAGAAGGTACAGGCCAAGGTCATCATGGAGGTCAATCCGGAGCATCCGGTCTTCGCAAAGCTGACCGCACTGGCCGGCACCGACAAGGTCGCCAAATATGCCAAGCTCCTGTTCAACCAGGCGCTTCTGCTCGAAGGAATGCCGATCGAGAATCCGACGGAATTCAGCGAGCTGATCTGTGAACTGATGTAACAAAACCCCTGCCGTAAGCCCGCCCATCTGCGACGGGCTTTCGGCGCTGTCTGTAGGAAAGGATGGATTTATGTTCGATAAGATCTTGCAGTTCTTTGTCAAGCTGCTCCCCGCCCCGCTGAAAAAGCTCTATGACAAATTCGAGGAGCTCATCATCTATGTCTATTACGGTGTACTGACCACCATTCTCAATCTCATTGTGCAGGGCATCGCGCAGGCGCTTCTCAATCCCCTGCCCATTCCCGCACTGAGCATTCCGGGGATTCTGACCTGGGATGCCGCTGCCGTCAAGACCACCATTGCCACTGCCATCGCGTGGACGGTCGCCGTCATCTTCGCATTCTATGTGAACAAGAAGTACGTCTTCCGCAGCGTCACACAGTCCGGCAAGCAGCTCTGGCATGAGCTCTGGACATTCGTTTCCGCCCGCATCGCTTCCCTCTTCATGGAAATGGTCATCATGAACATCGGTGCGCACTTCTTCTCGACCGACGGCATCCATGTGGACAACAAGCCCATGTACTGGATCTTCAAATTCACGGCACAGGTCGTTGTCACCCTCGCCAATTACTTCTTCTCGAAGCTCGTCGTTTTCAAGCAGAAAAAAGCTGCCCCGCAGGCCGATGACACCACGGAGGATGCATGATGGATCTGTACGAGAGAACACCGTTTTACTATGAAACGGATCAGATGAAGATCGTCCACCATTCCAATTACATCCGCTGGTTCGAGGAAGCGCGGATCCATTACCTCGACGCGGTCGGCATCAATTTTGCCGAGCAGGAAGCCACCGGCATCGTCTGCCCCGTGCTGACGGTGAATGCCAGATACATCCACATGGTGCGCTTCGGGGATACCGTGGAGATCACCACCCGCCTGAATCTGTACAACGGACTGCGCTACGGCTTCTCCTATGAGGTGCGCGACAAGGCCACCGGAGAGCTGCGCTGTACCGGAGAGAGCACCCACTGCTTTCTCTCGCCCGACGGCAGACCGATGCGTGTCAAGCGCGAATATCCGCGGATGCACGACATTCTGACCGCCGAGCTTGCCCGCGATACGACACCCGAACAGAAATGAGGTACCACCATGCTCAATCCGATGGAGCTTATGCACATCAAGCCCAATATTGACGCCTTCTGTGAGCGTCACCAGAATTTCGTCCGGTTCCTCGGCTATGCCGGCAAGAACCTGACCGAGGACTGCCTCATTGAGGTCACCCTCACCGATCCCGACGGCAATCCCGTCAGAACCAATCTGCGCGTCAGCCCCGAGGATCTCGAGCTGCTGCATCAGCTCGGCTCCCTCCTCGGCAAGGCATGAGCCGCATTCTCGTGCTCCCGACAGGGGGCACGATCTGTACTGCGGTGCAAAGCGGCATCCGCAGCATTGCCGGCGATGCAGGACTTGTCATCGTCAGCCGCTTTTCCCGGACGCATCCGGATGCCGGGGCGGCCTTCACCGTCGCGGACGATCTCGGGATCCTCTCGGAAAATCTCACCGTGGACAACTGGAATACGATCCGCCGCCTGCTGGCAAAGGCAGACGGCTTTGACGGGGTGATCGTCCTGCACGGCACCGATACGCTCGCGTATACCGCCGCCATGCTGTCTGTGCTGCGCCCGTGCAGCGTGCCGGTCATGCTCTGCTCTGCAAACCGTCCCCCCGCCGATCCCCTGTCCAATGCCGATGCGAATTTCGCCGCATGCGTGTCCTGCATCACCGCCGGCATCACACCGGGGGTCTATGCGGCATCGCAGAATGCCGACGGGGTGCTGTACCTGCACCAGGGCGCACGCCTGCAAGGCTGCCGCGATGCCTGGGGCAATTTTTACAGCGACACCATGCAGCCGCTCACGCAGGCGCTTTGCATTCCGGCGGGAGCGCTCCCGGAGATCCGCGGTCTGCGCAATGCGCTTGCCGCCGATGTGCTGTGCATCACGCCGCATCCGGGGCTCGATTACAGCCGC
>CACZPI010000038.1 GCA_902783005.1 uncultured Ruminococcus sp.
AAACGATCCGCTTAATGCTGCTCGGTTCCCCGCCTGACATGGTTCACAGTGCTTCATTGCACAGGGCCCGCACACCTATATTCCGAATTCATACCTTATCCATTATACCACAGGTTGCCGGAAAATGCAACCCTCGCGCCGGGTTTTTCGCATGTTTCTCTCAAAAATTGGGCAACATGCTGAAAACGGAGAGCTGTTTTTTGTGCAGCCCTACGAAAATGCGAATTTCCAGAAAAATGCCCGGCAGGACGCTTGTATTATTTGTTGATTTTTGCTATAATATAAAGGAGAACAAATGAAAATCTCTAACCTCTTTCTTTTATTTTGTGAAAAAGCCGCTGCTCCCCGCAGCGGCTTTTTCGTGCTATAATATATTATGCTTATGCAGATCAAAATACAATATTTTACAATGCAATACAATCCGCAGGTGCATTACAGCAGGAAGGAAAGATCCGTTCCATGCAGATCCGCGATCTCACATGCCCTTGCCCATTCCGCATCGGGAATGCACGGATCATAGACCGCTGCCACGCAGAATCCGCAGGATTTCGCCATTTCGATGCAATGCAGCGCATCCTCGACCACCAGGATCTGCTCCGGTGCAGCGCCCAGCATCCGCTGTGCCGTCCGGTACATCTCCGGCGTGGACTTGCCGTCGGGGAAGTCCTCTCCGGTCAGGACAAACTGCATCCTTTCCAGAAGGCCGAGTCTGCGCAGCACCGCATCCGCAGAGCTGCGGTAGGTCGCCGTGCAGATGCCGTGCGGGATGCCTGCCGCATCGAGGGCATCGAGCAGCTCCGGCACATAGGGCTTCATCGGGATCGTTTCCCGGTAATGCGCCGCCGCCATTTCCTCAATGCGCCGGATCACTGCCTCCGGGGTCAGATCCGGAACGTAGTTTTCGACAAAGAATGCCGCCCATTCGTCGATCGACATTTTGGCGACCTGCTCGCTCAGGCCTTCCGGCAAGGTCAGGCCGTTCTCATGGAAGAAGTCAATGTCGATCTGGTGCCAGATGGACATGGAATCAATGAGCGTTCCGTCCAGATCCAGGATGCAGCCGCGGATATTCGCGGGGATCCTCATGATTCCGCCCTTTCAAGGATCACGCGGGTGCGGTAGTCCTCCTCCGCCGAGCCGATGGTATCCAGGGCAAGGCCGTAAATCTGCGAAGCGCGTTCCTCGATCTGCACGAATCGCGCTGCTTCGCCTCCAAGCTCGCGCAGCTTGGCCAGGGAGGTGCCCACCGGAATGGTGCTGCGGCGCTGGATCTCGCCAAGCAGCTCCCTGCCGCGGCCGCTGAATGCCAGCACACGCGCATAGGGCGGGGTGCTGCGGTAAATATCCCGGCGCAGCCCGAGCAGAGCGCTCATGGTGATGCGGCGGATGCGTGCCATGGTGTAGCATTTGGTCTTGATCTGGGCGAAGAGCTCGTTGATCGAATTGGCATTTCTTGCCGTATAGAAGCGGTTGGCAAGCGCCTCCGTCATGTCCGGCAGCTCCAGGAGCTGTTCACGGGACATGGTGCGCAGCGTATAGAGAATGATCGGTTCGAGATTGTCAAAGTAGGCCGCAGCGCCCTCCATCACGCGCTCTGCAATGAGCTTGGAAGCATAATCCGGCACGAAGGATGTATAGGACAGGTCACGCTCATAGATCATCTTGCGCACGAAGCTGGCGGAGGCAAACTGGCCGTCCGTCTCCTCGCTGTCGTGCATCACGCAGCGTCTTGCGACCGGGAAAGGCTTGATGCCGGCCTTCTGGCGCTGGATCGCCTTCATGTATTCAATGGCCAGCAGGTTGTTGGGGTCGGTCATCATGCCGGCGACCTGATTGCCATAGCGCTGCCGCACGGCCTCCCAGACAGCAGCCGGGTAGGAATTGCCCTTTGCCATCAGGGCACGGATGCGCTCGCCGTAGATCTGCGTGGTCGAAAGCGATGCCTCCGTGAGCAAAGAGATCGTCTCCATATCGCCGCTGATGCATCCGAAGCTCAGCTCATCGACAATACCGAGGCTTTTGAGCATGGACACCGCGCTGCCCGCATAAATTTCCGCAGCGGCGCAGGAAAACGGCGACGGCAGCTCAATGACCAGGTCGGCGCCCGCCTTGACGGCGAGTCTGGCGCGGTCGAATTTGCTCAGCAATGCCACATCCCCGCGCTGCACAAAGCTCGAGGACAGCAGACAGATCAGATGGGTGGCTCCGCCCCGCTTCGTTTCCCGGATGTGGTGTACATGGCCGTTGTGAAGCGGATTGTATTCACAGATGATGGCGCTGACTTTCATGGAGGTCTCCTTCTTTCTTTGTAATGGGTATCTTTATTATAGCATCCCTCCCATTCCTTGTCAAGCAGGGGGCTGTGCGCCGGGGCAGGAGGGCGTTTGTAAAAATTTACAAAAAGGGCTTGCTTTTTTCCGGCGGATTGATTATAATAGTATTGTAATGTTTCGCGCTGAAAGCGGGACTATCAAAGATCATATGGAAAGGATTTGAAACCTATGCTGATTTTAGTCGTAAACGCAGGAAGCTCCTCTCTGAAGTACCAGCTTCTGAATATGGAGGATGAAAGCGTCCTGGCAAAGGGCAACTGTGACCGCATCGGCATCGACGGCCATGTATCCCACAAGACTGCTGACGGCAGAGAGTATTCCGCCGACTGCGCATTCCCGACCCACACCGAGGCTTTCATGAAGCTCGTGGAGGTGCTGACCACCGGTGATGCCGCTGTCATCAAGGACATGAGCGAGATCTCCGCTGTCGGCCACCGCATCGTGCAGGGTGCCGAGGTCTTCTCCGAGACCACCCTTGTCACCGATGAGGTCATTGATAAGATCGACGAGCTGCGCGACCTGGCTCCGGTACACAACCACGCCCATGCACTTGCGCTGCGTGCCTGCAAGAAGGTCATGCCCGCAAGCGTTCCGCAGGCAGTTGTCTTCGATACCGCATTCCACCAGACCATGCCGGAGAAGGCCTTCATGTTCGGCCTTCCCTACGAGGATTACGAGAAGCTGCATGTCCGCAAGTACGGCTTCCACGGCACCTCTCACCGCTTCGTATCCCAGGCGCTTGCCAAGGCCATGGGCAAGGATGTCAAGGATCTGAAGATCGTTTCCTGCCACCTGGGCAACGGCTCCTCCATCACCGCCATTGACGGCGGCAAGTCCGTGGACACCACCATGGGCTTCACACCGCTCGACGGCGTGCTGATGGGCACCAGAACCGGTGCGCTCGACCCGTCTGCCGTGACCTTCGTCATGGAGAAGCACGGCTTCACACCGGCTGAAATGAGCGAATACATGAACAAGAAGTCCGGCTTCCTGGGTGTTTCCGGTGTCGGCTCCGACAACCGCGACGTATCTGCTGCCGCTGACAAGGGCAACAAGCGTGCGCTCCTTTCCAAGGAGATGCTGGTATACCAGATCAAGAAGTACATCGGTGCCTTCGCGGCTGCCATGAACGGTCTGGATGCAGTTCTCTTCACCGGCGGCATCGGTGAGAATGCACCGGATGTCCGCGAGCAGGTATGCTCCGACATGGACATTCTCGGCATCAAGATCGACACCGTCGCCAATGCCGGCGTACACGGCAAGCTCTGCAAGGTATCCCAGTCCGATTCCAAGGTTGAGGTCTGGATCGTACCGACCAACGAGGAGCTGCTGATTGCAAGAGACACGCTGGCACTGATCTCCAAGTAAGCGGAAGGGGACAAACCCCGGCAGCAAAAAGCAGATGCACAAACAAGTCGGGAGGGGGTACGGCATGTATCCCCTCCCTTTTCCGGAAAGGACAGTCTATGGGATTTTTCGCAGAGCAAAGGGAAAAACACAAGCAGGCCGAACGGGAGATCAATGCCCGTGTGAAGGAACACAAGCACATGGCACTCTCCCGGATGCCCCGGAAATTCGGCATCCGGGTGCTGCCGCAGATCGTATTTCGCAGCACTGTGCTGGCGGCGGCATCGGGAGCGGTGAGCTTTCTGATCCTCCGGGGCATGCTCCGGCAGCCGGAGCCGGCCGTGCGGGTCATTTTCGGGCTTCTGGGGATTCTGCCGGTGAATTTCTGCATCGGGGCGCTCCGGCGGCTGACCGAGGTGCTGACCGGGCATTATACGCTGTACGGCGGTGTCGTGACAGAGCTCAAGACCAAGACCGAGGAGCACTGGAACAGCGATGAACACCGCTACGAAAAGCGCTACACCTATTTCGTCAGCATCAACGGCAATTCCCCCGACAGGATCGGCCGCTGGGATCACCTGTGGATGCAGAAGGGCGAATTCTACCTGATCCCCACCTTCCGCCGGCGCTATATGGAACGGGATGTGCGCTACTACATCCATGCCCCGCTTGCGCTGGAGGAGGAGCAGCTCGAAGTCCCCGCGCCCCCGGAGCCGATGCGGCTCTATGCCCGCTCCCAGATGCCGACCGGTGCCACAGTCACGGCATGGCTGTCCGGGTTTGCCTTTGCACTTGCGCTGTTTTTCTACTTCGGGCTCATGCAGGGCGATTACCGCATTCCGGTGTGGCTGATGCCGGCAATTGCTGTGACCGGTACACTGGCACTTGCAGCCCTTGTCTGGGGGCTGTACAAGCGCTTTTCGGATGAAGCAAAGCGCCTGGATCTGAAACGAAAGCAGCAGTCATAAGGGAGGTCATACCATGCGGGAAACACTTTTGCAGGCCGCAGCGGCGGCAAGGGAGCAGGCCTACTGTCCGTATTCCCATTTTGCGGTGGGTGCGGCAGTGCTGACGGAGGACGGCCGGATCTTCACCGGCTGCAATGTCGAGAATGCGTCGTATTCTCTGGGATGCTGTGCGGAACGGACAGCAATCTTCAAGGCGGTTTCGGAGGGGTGCCGGCGGATCACGGCCATTGCCATTGCCGGGGCGCCCGCAGGCATGCAGCCGGATGCCCCCTGCCCGCCGTGCGGTGCCTGCCGGCAGGTCATGGCGGAATTCGGCGGGGCGGATCTGTTGATCCATCTCACCGACCGGAGCTATACCCTCGCAGAGCTGCTGCCGGTGCAGTTTGCCTTGTGAAATTGAACTAAAAGCGGACACCCGGACACATGCAATTTGTTTTTTTGTTGAAAATTTTGTACAGCATTGACAAAATGATCCTATTATGCTACAATAGAATCAGAAACAAATCTTTCCCGATCACATCGCAGGAATGGAGGTGCAGTCATGATGAAAAGAACGCAGAGAATCACGGCGCTTGTACTGGGCTGTGCCCTGCTGTCGGGGATCTGTGCGATCCCGGCGCAGGCGGCACATACCTTTGAAACGCCAATGACCGAAGAAGATGCAGCGCGTCTCGCAGAAACAGCGGCCACCTATCAGCTTGAGGACGGGGTGTATTACAGCACGACAGTGCCCTACGGCAATTTCATTGCCGAGGAATATATGCCGAATCCCGGCACCTTTGACCGCACCACGCTGCTGACGGCGCTGGTCATGGCCGATCCGGAGCAGCGGTTCGCGGTGCAGTTTGCCGTCTTTTCGGCAGAAGACACGGCGGCAGAGATCGAACGCCTGTCCGGGTACGGCATTGAGGCAACCGCCATGCACGGCGTCTACGGCGATATGCTGTATGCCGTGCTGACGGCGCAGCAGGTCGAGAATTTCCCGGCATCCGAAGATGCGGGCTATTTCATGGGGCTTGCCGCAAAGCCGGAGGCTGCCCCGGAAACAACGCCGGAATCGCAGCCGGAGATCCTGTACGGCGATGTGGACGGCAGCGGCACGGTCGAGCTGAATGATGTGGTGCTGCTCAACAGGAATCTGCTGGGGCTGTCTCCCCTGACCGAAGCGCAGCTCCGGGCAGCGGACTTCAATCAGGATACCGTGATTGACAGCGGTGATTCGCTTCTGATCCTCCGGTCGCTGGTGCATCTGGACTGATCCACGACATAACCGAACCAAAACATCGCTGCCCCTTGCGGGGCAGCGATGTTGACACTTTTTCGGGGGCGTGGGGGCGAAGCCCCCACAAGAAGAACCCCCTCCCCGTCTGCGGGAGGGGCATCTGCGTTTTGCTTTAGAAATTCACCATAGTATCTTGACGAAATGTGCCTTTTCATGTATAATAAAATAGTATATTTTTATATTGAGAAGGGAGGACACCCCCAATGGGTTCCACACAAATCATCATCCTTGGCATCATTATCGCGTATCTCGCGATGATGGTCGTCATCGGCGTGATCTATTCCAAAAAGACCGATAACGTCGGCGACTTCTACCTCGGCGGCCGTACCCTCGGCCCGATCGTCACTGCCATGAGTGCGGAGGCCTCGGATATGTCGAGCTACCTCATCATGGGCCTGCCCGGCCTTGCCTATTTCTCCGGCTGCTCTGAGGTCGGCTGGACGATCATCGGCCTGTTTATCGGCACCTACCTCAACTGGCTCATCGTGGCCAAGCGTCTGCGCATCTATTCGCAGAAAACCGGCTCCATCACCATCCCGGATTTCTTCTCCGACCGCTACCGTGACAAGAGCCATGTCCTGATGGGCATTTCCGCCATTATCATTATCATTTTCTTCATCCCCTACACCGGCTCCGGCTTTGCGGCCTGCGGCAAGCTCTTCACAACACTCTTCGGTCTGGATTATCACATTGCCATGATCATCAGCGCCGTGGTCATTGTCGCCTATACCTGCCTCGGCGGCTTCCTGGCTGCCAGCACCACCGACCTGATCCAGAGCATCGTCATGACACTCGCCCTGGCCGTTCTCGTTCTCTACGGCGTGGCACATGCCGGCGGCATGGATGCGGTCATCGAAAATGCCAAGTCCATGCAGGGCTATCTCTCCCTGACACACGGCTATGACGAAACCACCGGCAATGCAACCCCCTTCGGCTTCATCCCGATCGTTTCCACCCTCGCATGGGGACTCGGCTACTTCGGTATGCCGCATATCCTCCTGCGCTTCATGGCCATCCGCAACAAGAATGAGATCAAGGTCTCCCGCCGCATCGCTTCCATCTGGGTCATCATTTCCATGTTCGTTGCCATGGTTATCGGCATCATCGGCCGTCAGCTCTCCGCAGAAGGCTTCCTGCGCGTCTTTGAAGGCAATGCCGATGCCGAGACCCTCGTCGTCGAAATGGCCAACAAGATGAGCACCCACGGCGTATTCCTGATCCTCATGGCCGGCCTGATCTTCTCGGGCATTCTCGCATGCACGATGTCCACCTCCGATTCCCAGCTCCTTGCCGCATCCTCCGCCATGTCCGAGAATCTGATAGGCGGCCTGTTCGGCATCAAGCTCAGCGAAAAGCAGAAAATGGTCTGGGCGCGTATCATCGTGCTCCTGATCGCCGTGCTCGGCATCATCATTGCATGGGATCCGAACAGCTCCGTATTCCGCGTGGTTTCCTTCGCATGGGCAGGCTTCGGCGCGACCTTCGGCCCCGTCATGCTCACTGCGCTCTTCTGGAAGCGCTCCAACAAGTACGGCGCCATTGCCGGCATGGCAGCCGGTGCCGTGATGATCTTCGTCTGGAAGTTCATCATCCGCGGCCTCTCCCCCGTGCTCAACATCTATGAGCTCCTCCCGGCCTTCCTCGTGGCGCTCGTTGTCATCATCGTCGTTTCCCTCTGCACCGCAGAGCCGGAAAAGGAGATCACCGAGGAATTCGACAGCGTTGCTGCCGAGCTGAAATCCGCATCCTGAATGTACACCGGATGCCCCTGAAGGATGCATTTTTTCCCATTGCATACCCGACAATTGGCAAATGCGCCGAATCATAAAGAAAAACGCAGGAAGATATTGACAGTCTCCCTGCGTTTTGCTATAATATAGGTATGTGTCGCCCGGAGAAGATCAGACATATGCCTCCGGACACGCCGGATGAAAGCAAGACCGGATCACACGGGCTCGATCTCCCGTCATCAGAAAGGAAAAAAGACATTTGGAACGCAATTCTCATAAATATACACCGCAGCGGGAACAATACAAACGCTTCCTGTCAATGCTCTCGGCTGTGGTTCTGATGGGGCTGCTTGCCGCCATGTTCGCATGGATCTGGTATCATGCCTATTACGGCAGCATCGCGCTGCCCTTCTACCGGCGCGGCAACTGGGTCGTGATCGCGGTCTATACCGTGATGCTCTACCTCTTCTTCCGCGTTTACGGCGGCTTCAAGGTCGGCTACCTGCGCCGGACGGACGTCATGCTCTCGCAGCTCTTGTCGGCTGTCGCCACGAATCTGGTCGCCTATCTCCAGATCAGCCTGATCGCCCGGCATTTCGAGGTCATCCGGCCAATGCTCCTGCTGACGCTCGCAGACTGCTGCGTGCTCGTCGTCTGGACGCTTCTGGCGCAGAAGATCTATTTCTTCCTCTATCCCCCGCGCCGGCTCATCATCGTCTACGGCAGCCATGCCGCCGCCGCGCTGGTCACCAAGATGAGCTACCGGGTGGACAAGTATATGATCTGCGAATCCATCAGCGCTGTCAAGGATTACCGGACGATCTGCGAAAAGATCCTGGAATATGACGGCGTTATCATCCACGATATTCCCGCACAGATGCGCAACGATCTCCTCAAATTCTGCTTTGACCACAGCATGCGTGCGTATATCGTCCCGAAGATCTCCGACATCATCCTGCGCGGTGCCGATGATATACGCCTGTTTGACACGCCGCTGCTTCTGTGCCGCAATTACGGACTGACCTTTGAGCAGCGCATTTTCAAGCGACTGTTCGATCTGACATTTTCGATCCTCATGCTCATTCCCTTCGCACCTGTCATGCTGCTGTGCGCCCTTGCGGTCAAGCTGTATGACGGCGGCCCGGTCTTCTACCGGCAGAAGCGCCTGACACAGGGCGGGCGGGAATTCGAGATCTACAAATTCCGCAGCATGATCCCCGATGCCGAATCCCACGGGGCACAGCTTGCCGAGGAGCATGACCCGCGCATCACGCCGGTCGGCAGATTCCTGCGCAAATGCAGGCTCGATGAGCTGCCGCAGCTGCTCAACATTCTCAAGGGCGACATGTCCGTTGTCGGCCCCCGCCCGGAGCGCCCGGAGCTTTGTGCGGCATATGAGAAGGAATTCCCGGAATTCCGCTTCCGTCTGCATGTCAAGGCCGGTCTGACCGGCTATGCACAGGTCACGGGCGTCTACGACACGACACCGTATGACAAGCTGCGGATGGATCTGATGTATATTGAAAGCTACTCGCTGCTGCGGGACATCCAGATCGTCCTCATGACAGCGAAAACCATGTTTTTCCCGATCCAGAAGAGCAACGAGGAGCTGCTGCATCCCGAGACAGAAAAGAAGGTCAGAGAGATCGCAGGGGATGCAGATTCACACAGAGAGGAGTCTGACAAATGAAAATCACAGCAGTCATTATGGCCGGCGGCAAGGGTGAAAGATTCTGGCCGAAGAGCCGGACAAGCTGCCCGAAGCAGTTTTTGTCCCTGACATCCGACGGTGAAACGATGATCCAGAAAACCGTCCGCCGTCTGACACCGATGGTGGCGCAGGAGGACGTCTACATCGTCACGAATGCCGCCTATATGGGGCTGATCGCAGAGCAATTGCCGGATGTGCCGGCAGAAAACATCATTGCCGAGCCCGCCCCCCGCAATACCGCCCCCTGCATCGGACTGGCAGCGGGGATCATCCGGAAGAAGTACGGCGACGCGATCATGCTCGTGCTGCCGAGTGACCACCTGATCCATTCGGTGGACATGTACCTCGATACCCTGCGCCGTGCGGCCATTGCAGCCGAGGACGGCACCAATCTCGTCACCCTCGGCATTACGCCGACCTACCCGGAGACCGGCTACGGCTATATTAAATATGTCCGCGGCAGCTCACGCAGCGGCGTGTATGATGTGGAGCGCTTCGTGGAGAAGCCCGACCTGAACACCGCCAAGGATTACCTGCGCGAAGGCTGCTACCTCTGGAACAGCGGCATGTTCATCTGGAAGGCCAGCTCCATTCTGAAAAATATCGCAGAGCTCATGCCCGATCTCGATGCAGGGCTCAGACCCATTGTGGATGCCTATGCAACGCCGGCATTTGACAGCGTCCTTCAGGAGCAGTTCCCGCAGCTCCCGTCGCAGTCGATCGACTTCGGCATCATGGAGCATGCCCGGAATATCCGCACCATCCCCGGCAGCTTCGGCTGGGATGACGTCGGAAGCTGGCTTGCCCTTGAACGCATCAACCACACCGATGACCGCGGGAATTATTTTGACGGCGACATCGTGGATGTGGATACCAAGAGCTGCACCGTTGTCGGCGGCAGCAAGCGCACGGTTGCTGTGCTCGGACTTGAAGACCTGGTCATCGTCGATACCCCCGATGCACTTCTGGTCTGCGACAAGAACAGCACCCAGGACATCAAGAAAATTCTCGCCGCTCTGCGTGAGCAGAAGCGTGAGGAATTGCTTTAACTGCAATCCGCATACCCAATGAATTTTAGGAGGAAACGATTATGAAACACGCACTGATTACCGGTATCACAGGACAGGACGGCTCCTATCTGGCAGAGCTGCTGCTGGAGAAGGGCTATGAGGTCTACGGCATCTGGAGACGCAAGGCAACCGTGGATTACGGCAACATCGAGCATCTCAAGGACAAGGTTCACCTGATCTACGCCGATATGACCGATCCGGTCTCCCTGATCTCCGCCATGAAGATCTCCCAGGCCGACGAGGTCTACAACCTCGCTGCACAGTCCTTCGTTGCCACAAGCTGGGACACCCCGCTGGGCACCGCCGAGATCGACGGCATCGGTGTGACCAATATGCTTGAGGCCATCCGCATCGTCAAGCCCGAGGCTCGCTTCTACCAGGCTTCCACCTCTGAAATGTTCGGTCTGGTACAGGAAATGCCCCAGACGGAGAAGACTCCCTTCTACCCGAGAAGTCCCTACGGCGTTGCCAAGCTCTACGGCCACTGGATCACCAAGAATTACCGCGAGAGCTACGGCATGTTCGCCTGCTCCGGCATTCTGTTCAACCATGAATCCGAGCGCCGCGGCATCGAATTCGTCACCCGCAAGATCTCCCGCGCTGCCGCTGCCATCAAGCTCGGTCAGCAGGAATTCGTGGAGCTGGGCAATATGGATTCCAAGCGTGACTGGGGTCATTCCAAGGATTACGTCCGCGCCATGTGGCTGATGCTGCAGCAGGATACCCCGGATGACTATGTCATCGCCACCAACGAGACCCGCACCGTCCGCGAATTCGTCGAGATCGCATTCAGAACCGCCGGCATTGACATCGAATGGCAGGGCACCGGTGTCGATGAGGTCGGCATCAACAAGGCAAACGGCAAGGTCGTTGTCAAGGTCAACAAGAAGTTCTTCCGCCCCGCCGAGGTCGATGTCCTCCTGGGCAACCCCGCCAAGGCAGAGGCCAAGCTCGGCTGGAAGCGCGACATCAGCTTCAACGAGCTCGTGGAGCGCATGGTCAAGAATGACCTTGCACAGCTCTCCGGAGAGCAGGGCTGATGAGCCTGTTCGGCAAGCTGTTCGGCGGCGGTGAAAAGCCGCCTGTAAGCAAGCACATGCAGGAGGAGGCGCTCACCGCCATTGACAGCATGAATGCGCAGATCGCCGGTCTTGAAGCTGACCCGAACCTCAGTGACGCGCAGAAGGCAGAGCAGATCGCCCTTCTCGAACGGGAGATCAAAAGATTTTCTGACGCGATGGGATGGAAGCACGGGGAATGAGGATCGCATTTGATGCCATCCCCCTCCTCGGGCGGATGACCGGGATCGGCTATTGTGAAGCGGGGCAGGTCTCTGCCATGACACGCCTGCACCCGGAACACACCTACCAGCTCAATTATTTCGCCGCAAGGCAGCTTGCACAGCGCCGCCGTGAGCTCGCACCGTATCTGGGCGGGCATGTCACGGCGCGGCATGCCTTCTGCGTGCCGTACCTGTACCGGGCGGTATCGACATTCGTACCGATCCCGTATTCGTGGTTCTTCGGCAGGAATGATCTGACACATTTTTTCAACTATATCATCCCTCCCCATGTGGGAGGGAAAACTGTCGTGACGGTGCATGACATGGTCTACCGGGCATTCCCGGAGACTGTGCGCGGCCGGACAAAGACCATGCTGGACATGGGGCTTGTCCCCTCCATGCGCCGGGCGGATGCGATCGTGACGGATTCGGAATTCTCCCGCTCCGAGATCGTGAAATATTATCCGCAGTTTGCCGGAAAGATCCGCGTGGTGCCGTGCGGTGTGGATCTGCAAAGATTCCATCCGGTGGAGGATGCCGCCGCCATTGCACAGGTGCGCAAGACCTACGGCATCGGAGAGCGGTATTTCCTGTATCTGGGAACGCTTGAACCCCGGAAGAATCTGGAAAGGCTCATTGAAGCCTATGCCGCCTATGCCAAAAGCATGGACGATCCTGCACAGCTTGTCCTTGCCGGCGGCAAGGGATGGCTGTATGACGGCATTTTTGCGCGGGTACAGGCGCTCGGTCTGGAGGATCGGGTGATCTTTACGCAGTATATCGCTTCGGAGGACATGTGCGCCCTGATGAGCGGGGCACTGGCCTTCACATTCCCGTCGCTGTATGAAGGATTCGGCATGCCGCCGCTCGAAGCAATGGCATGCGGAACCCCGGTGCTGGTCTCGGATGCCGCCTCCCTTCCGGAGGTCACGGGGAACAGCGCCGTCATTGTCCGGGCAGAGGACACCGATTCCATCACGCAGGGACTGGTACGGCTTGCTACCGATGCAGACCTGCGCAGACGGCTCTCACAGGAGGGCCTGGCGCGTGCAAAGACATTCACCTGGGAGCGCAGCGCGGGAATGCTGTATGACATTTACCGCGAAGTGCTGGGATAAGACAGCCCCGATGCACACACGAAGGAGGACGCATGAACAGAAAGCTCCGGATCCTCGAAGTGAATAAATTCTACGCCCCCCACATCGGCGGGATCGAAACGCTCATCGAACAGCGTGCAAAGCATTTTGCAAAGCGCGATGATGTGGAGGTCAAGGTGCTGGTCTGCCAGGAAAAGGGCAAGGGTACGACCGAAATGCGTGACGGCGTGGAGGTCATCCGCTGCGGCTCGCTGGGGACGTATTTCTCCTGCCCGCTGTCCTTTGCATTTCTGCGGAAATTCCGGGAATTATCTCAATGGGCAGATGTGGCGGAGATCCACACGCCGTTTCCCCTTGGGGATGCGGCGGTGCTGCTGTCTGCCTGCAAATGCCGCATTGTGATCGCATGGCACAGCGATGTGGTCAAGCAGAAGCATCTGCTGACCTTCTACAAGCCCCTGCTGCTCCGGTTTCTCAAGCGTGCAGATGCCATTATCGCAGCAACGCCGGGGCATATTGACGGATCGGCATTCCTGCCGCAGTTCCGGGAGAAATGCCGCGTGATCCCCTATCCCCTCGAAACGGAACGCTACCTGCGGGCAAGGCGCTTTCCCATTCTGACGCAGCAGATGCAGGATCCCGGCGCGGTCAAGCTCCTCTTTGTGGGGCGGCTGGTGTATTACAAGGGCGTGGAATACCTGATCGAAGCGCTGCGGCAGGTGCAGGGCTGTGAGCTGTTCCTCTGCGGGACAGGCGTTCTGGAGGATTCGCTCCGGGCACAGGCGGAAGGCCTGCCGGTGCATTTCCTGGGGCGGCTGTCGGATGAAGAGCTGAAGGCTGCCTTTGCGGACTGTGATATTTTCGTGCTGCCGTCGGTCGAACGCTCCGAAGCATTCGGCATCGTGCAGCAGGAGGCCATGGTCTACGGCAAGCCTGTCATCAATACAAGGCTGCCGGGCGGTGTGCCGTATGTCAGCGTTGACCGGCAGACCGGGCTGACGGTGCCGCCGAAGGATGCCGCTGCACTGGCGGCCGCGATCCGGACACTTGCGGAGGATCCCGCGCTCCGGGCAGAATACGGCAGAAATGCCGCCGAAAAGGTGCGGCAGGAATACGACTATCACAAGATCATGGACGATATTTTAGCAGTTTTGAAAGGCGGTGGCGCATGATGGATGCACTGGTGATCGGTGCGGGAGGATTTGTCGGACGATACCTTCTGCAGCAGCTCCTGGAGGACGGAAAAACCCCCGGCGCAACAAAGCTGCCGCGGGAAGCGCTGAAAATGGACGGCGTGGAGGTCTTTGACCTGGATCTGGGCAGCCAGAGCGCCATCCGGCAGCTCCTGGAGCGCGAGCGCCCCATGCAGATCTACCATCTGGCGGCGCAGAGCTCCGTCGGGCTTTCCTGGAAGGAGCCGGAGCTGACGGTGGATGTGAATATCAAGGGCACGCTGCACCTGCTGGAAGCGATCCGGAGCATTCCGGAATACTACCCGCGGATTTTGCTGGTCGGCTCCGGCGAGGAGTACGGCTATCTGCGCGAGGGTGCATGCCCCATTGACGAGGCGGAGCCGCTGCACCCGGGGAATATCTATGCCGTGACCAAGGCCTGCCAGAACATGCTCGGCAGCGTCTATGCAAGAGCCTACGGCATGGGCATTATCATGGTGCGGGCATTCAACCACATCGGCGTGGGACAGGCACCGACCTTCGTGGCAGCCGATTTTGCGCTGCAGATCGCTGAAATTGAAGCCGGTCTGCGCCCGCCGGTGATGCAGGTCGGCAACCTCGCGGCAAAGCGTGATTTCTCGGATGTGCGGGATGTGGTGCGTGCATATACGATGCTGATGGAGCGCGGCATGTCGGGGGAGACCTACAATGTCGGCAGCGGCCATGCCGTTGCGATCCAGGAGCTGCTCGACACGCTGCTTGACCTGAGCCGCGAGAGCATTACCGTGGAGCAGGATCCCGCGAAAATGCGGCCTTCCGATGTGCCGATCATTGAAGCGGACATCAACAGGCTCAATGAGCATACCGGATGGGAGCCGCAGTATCCGCTGCGAGAGACCCTGAGCACAATGCTCGACGACAACCGCAGACGCTTCGGGATTCTCTGACAGCCATACAGAAGAGAGGGGAACACACGGATGCAGAACCACAAGACATACAAGCACCGCGACGGCATCGGCAAGACCGGGCAGATCCTCAAGGAATTCGGAGAATCCCAGAACCGCCTGAATGCCGGACTGCTCCGGGAGAATGCCATGCTGCGCGACCGCACGGCTGCGCTGGAGCGGCAGGTGTCGGAATTGGCGGCACAGATCGCGCTGCTGACCTCGCGCCTTGATCTGCTGGAGGAGGCGCAGAGCAACAATATGCGGCGGTTTTCCCGGGCTGCCACGGCCATTGACAGCGTCGGCAAGGAGGTAGACCGCCTGCGGCTGGATACCAAGCTCAATTCCAATGCCATTGACCGGCTGACGAAGAAACAGGGTACATAATGCATCCCCCTCCCCGCAATGCGGAGAGGGGGATTTTCAGCGTACCGGATCCGTGATGACGTCCAGATACCTCTGCACGACAATTTCCCGGCTGAACTGCGCCTCCATCTTTTTTCTGGCAGCCATTCCCATTGCCGCCTTCTTTTCATACGGCAGATCCAGGAAGCGGGTGATCGCCCTGACCAGATCTTCTCTGTCCCTGACGGCAAAGCCGATCCCGGATTCCATTTCGTCAAATATTTCCCTGCATCCGGGGATGTCCGAAGCGATGACCGGTCTGCCGACGGCGCTGCCCTCCATCAGCACAGACGACATTCCCTCATGATACGACGGATGAATGATCGCCCAGCTTTCCTTCATGTACGGCCTGATGTCCTGCTGCTGCCCGATGTATTCAATGGTGCCGTCCTCCACATGTGCCCGGAGCACCCCGGCATAGGCATCGTCAAAGAATCCGACCGCCCGGAACCGTACCTCCGGATGCGTTTTCCGGATCTCCTTTGCCGCATACAGGTATTCCTCGATCCCCTTGTCCTTCATGATCCTGCCAATGTAGGAGAAGATCACCGGGCTGTCCTCCGCAGGGTAGCGTTCAAACGGGAACCGCTCCACATTCACGCCCAGCCCCGGCAGCAGCCTGAGACTGTCCACCGCGATCCGGTTGTCAATGAAAAACTGCCTGTTTTCGGTATTCTGCACAAATACACACCGGATCCCCCGGAATGCATGCCGGTACAGCACCGCGATCAGCTTCTGCTTCCATCCGCCGTATTCCACAGCGGTGCCAAGTCCGGTGATATTCGCGACAAAGGGAATCCCGGCGCGGCGGGCTGCCATGGCGCCGTAAATATTCGGCTTGATCGTGAAGCCCAGCACGATGTCCGGTCTGACTTCGGCAAGCAGCTTCCGGTAGGTCCGCAGGAGCTTTGCCTCTGCGGCGGGATTCATCCCGTGTCTGCTCAGGGAAATGTCATGGAAGCTTGCTCCCAGCGCCACCAGCTCGTCAATGCGCTTGCCATACGGCGAGGAGATATGCACCTCATACCCCTCCTGCAGGAGCCGCTCCACGATCTCCCGGCAGAAATTATAGATCACCACTTCATGATTGACCAGGAACAACACCCGTTTTCCTG
>CACZPI010000039.1 GCA_902783005.1 uncultured Ruminococcus sp.
ACATCCACATGGGTGTAGATATATGCGGCGGTGACATTGGCAATGCCTGTGAAACCGATGTCCTGCGCTTTTTGACAGACGATTTTGCTGCTGATCGGCTGTCCGTCCTGACCGTAGCAGCAGATGTCCGCCGCCTTGCCGAGTGTGTGCTGTCCTGTGCCTGAACCGCCGACATTCTTATCGTGCGCTGTGCATCTGTAGCCAGAGGTCACGATGATCTTGCTGCAATTGAGTGCGGCATACAGCTTTTCAAGATTTGCAATTAGCTCATCGGAGATCAGAATGTCATGCTCCTTCCCGCACTTGCAGCGGAACTCCTGCACATTAAAATGCGGGCTCAGTTGTGTGCTGTCATTGAAATCATATTTCTGTACCATGCGTTTTTCCTTTCTATCGTGTATCGCCCTATTTTACGGCTTGTACCACAATCCGGTTATTGACAGAGACCGCCTGAAATGTTATAATGGAAGAGTACAAATCAGGCGGTCACATCCGTTAGTTTTCATTGTCTGTGTCAGTGTTATCGGGAGTATCAGTGCTGCCGCCCTCTTCCTCCACAATTGCATCCAGCACATCCTCTGCCTCATCGTTCACGCGCCCTGCCTTTTTCTGAAGAACGTCAATCGCTTTCTTGATTGCATCAGGGAAGGGAATCCCCATCAGCGT
Organism: uncultured Ruminococcus sp.; assembly: GCA_902783005.1. GTDB lineage: Bacteria > Bacillota > Clostridia > Oscillospirales > Ruminococcaceae > UBA3855. The sequence continues at coordinate 667 of CACZPI010000039.1, forward strand.
CATATTCTCCACGATGGAAAGCAGCTCGTTGACGCAGAATCCGATGCACGTTGCATCTCGGATATAGGTCGTTCCGAGCAGGATATCAATGCGGACAGCCACAACGACCATCAGCACGACGCAGAACTTTTTAGCAAGTCCCACCCAGCCTGCTTTAGAACTGAGCTTACCGTTCGTGCTGTGCTTGGATTTGCCCATAGCAGCAGATACGAATCCCGTGACAAAATCTACTGCCATGAAAACGATCAGCGTGATAAGCGCAGAATCCCAGCCGCCGACAATAGCGGCGAAGAATCCGCCTACCACACCGATCACGGTACAGATATTCTCTTTCATGCCTCTACCTCCCATACTTTTACGCTCTGAATGATCGGATGTGTGTTATTACTCCTTCCCACCCAGCAAAGGTAATACTCACCGGGCTGAATGCCTGTGCAGTCTGTTTCCGTAGTGATAAACTTCTGCGACTGTAGCCACTGGAAATCAAGCTGTACAGCTCGTCCGTTATCGATCTCGCTCCGAGCGTAAAGCGTGATCGGCACATCGATCTTGCCGCCGGGCGGTGTAATCAGGTACAGCTCGCCGTCCTCGGTCGCTCCGGAGAGATAGCGGAACTGGATCTTGCTGTCAGATGTCAGATTTAGCTTTTGTTCTACACAGGTCAGAATCTGCGCATCCCAGTTAAAGTCCTCCTGATCGTAGAACAGAGCGTAGTCGTTCGCTTCCGAGCAGAAATTTGGATACTGACTGCTCATATTTGTAAGTGTCCGGAATCCGCCGTTCAGTACAAATCCAAGAATGGTGCTGTATTTTGTGAGGACATCATCGCCATACTCGAACAGGACAGTGTAGCCGTTATTCTTCAGTGCATCGATCTGTGCTTGCAGGTCAACGAGCGTTGCCTGAATGCTGTCGATATCGTTCTCGTTGACACCGATACGGGATGCATTGTTATCGCACTTGTTTTTCCAGACAGTAAGCTCCGTGGACAGTCCGTTGAGCTGTGTCTTGACAGTCGAAATAGAATCCCATTCATTGATTTTCGCCTGCGTAATTCCGTTGAGAATGGTCAAATTATGATGCCAATGCGCCTGTGTAACCACAGGGGATACAGATTCCTCTACCGTCTGAATGCGGTAGGTCGTTTCATCCTCGTACTGCTGCAAATTCTGCAAAAGGGAAAGCAAATCACCCGTCAGCGAATCGAGCGTATCCTTATTCTCATGCGTGTGTGCAGTGTTGGAGAAATTGTTGACGGATTCAAAGAGCGTATGGATCTGTTCTCTCGTCCAGTCCTCAAAGGGAGCGACACCCTGCATGGCAGTCACAAGTGCCTCAGTGATCTTATCGAGCGTTCCCGCATTGCCGTGGGTGTGCTTTGCGGTATTCAGCACATCGATGGCAAGGGCAAGCACATAATTTGCCACAGGGTTGCTGCTGCTCTCATCGAGGTGTGTGTCGATAGCAGTAATACTGTCCAGAACCGCCTTGTTCTGGTGAGAATGCATCTCCCTTGTGAGAGGGATCATCGCTTCACGGATTGACAGCGCCTCGGCTTCGAGGGCTTCCGTTGTTGCATAGGTCTCCGGTGAGATGTCTGCAAGTTTTTGCTGCTCTTCTGTGGTATAGGATGCCGTTGTATTGTCAAGCACAGCTTTATTATCATGCGAATGCTGCTCTGTTCTGAGGTTCTCCACGGCTTCATTCAAGGACTGGATATCAGTTGCAGTGCTGTCCTCAAACTGCTGCAAGCCGGAGAGATCAGAAAACAGTTCAGGAGTAATGCTGTCGAGCGTTGCCTTGTTGTCATGTGTATGCGACTCCTCCGCTATGGGAGCGACCTGCTGCTCGACAATTGTCTGCACCTCAGTTGTTTTCGGATACTCGGACATATCCGGTGTGATACCGTCCACACCGTCCTTGCCGTGGAGCGATGCAAGCCATTCATCGAGCGTTCCTGTGTACCCCTCCTGTACTGCAAGCTCATAGGCACTCTTGCCGGGATCTCCCTTTGCGGTTTCCTCGATTTTCTGTAAGAGCTGCTGATACAGATCCGGTGTCGGCGGGATGGGTGGTTCATCGCCCTCAAAGCCGGATGCACGAATATTGAGCGTGACCGGAACGGTTGTTGCTCTAACAGTGGTATCGCTATCCGTGTCATAGCCGAACACCGCCATCTTCGCTGCCCCTGCGTGAAGCTCCGCAGGGAGATAACAGCTTGTGCCGTCCACACCGAGCACGATAGAATACACCTCATCGCACTGGCTGAACTGTACTACTTTGTGAAACCGCTTCCAGTCGCCGTCAAAGGTGAACTTGAACTGCGCATACTGGATCTGGTGATCTGCCAGCACTTCACGCTCCAGAATCTCAATGCTCTGGTTTTTTACAAGGAATTTCCACATTAGTCACGCACCTCCGTCCATTCTCCTGTTTCTGTATCATACTGCATATATCCGTCAAGGCAATTAACCCTGGTTAGTGTTCCTGTAAGCTGACCGCCTCTGCCGTCCCAGCTCGCTCCCTTTGTTACCGCTGCCCATTCATCAAGGCTCCCCTCATAGGTAAGCTGAGTAAGACTGTTGCAGTAATTGATCCAGTGAGAGCCGATTTTCGTCACATTATGGCTTAGAGTCACATCTGAGAGCCTATTGCACATAACAAAAAGGAATCCCGGCACTTCTGCACATTCGATTCGTGCAGTCCGAAGAGTAGCACTGCCATCAAAAATATAGGTGCCGAGCGTGGTGAGCGTTGCAGGCATGATGATAGAAGTAAGTGCCTGATCGACAAACGCCTTCTCGCCAATTGTTGTAATAGTCGGAGGAATCGTCAGAGAAGTCAGACCACCCTGTGTATACATGAAAAATGCACGAGCCTTGATGGTTGTAAGCGTGCTTGGGAATGTGACCGTAGCCATATTGTAGCATCGTTCAAACACGCTTGTACCAATTGCTGTGATACCCTCGCCGATTACAAGTGAACGGATATCCTCTCTTTCCCAGAACGGCGATCTACCGATATCATAGTCATAAGTCTCACCGGATCCGTGCAGCAGGAGCTTTCCGTTCTCATAGAGAACATAATGAATATTCTCACCGCAGGTGCCGATCTCCACAATACCGCCGATGATATCATCGACTTCGGTCTGAAGAGTTGCGACTTGCGTTGTCAGTTCCTGAATTGTATCGTTATACTCTGAAATATCCGCCTCGATCTGTGCAAGTTGAGCCAGCATTTCCGTGACCTTGCATTTACCGAGGATACAGCGGCAGTAACCGCAGACGTTCCTGTCCTCGCGGTA
>CACZPI010000040.1 GCA_902783005.1 uncultured Ruminococcus sp.
CCGTTCTGGAATCTGTCCGAATCGCTGCGCGTGATCCGGGAATGGAGCATCTGGCTTCCGTGGGCAGGAGACTGGCAGCCGTTCGGCGGGCTGCCTTCCATCGAGATCCCGCAGATCCCCCGGCTTGCGCACGGCGGCCTTGTCTCGCAGCCGACACTGGCGATGGTCGGTGACAACCCGAATGCACAGAATGACCCCGAGGTCGTTTCGCCCCTGTCCAAGCTCAGATCCTTGCTGCCCGAGCAGAATGACGGCGGGCAGATCGCGATGAAGCTGGACAGCCTGATCCGGCTTTTGCAGATGATTCTCTCGGTGATGCAGGAAATGGATCCGGCAGGGCACGGATTGTCCGACAAGGAAATTTACGCTGCGGCAGAACGAGGCCGCAGGCGTTACCAGAAGATGAAGGGAGTGATCTGATTGCTGCAGCGCTCTTCTGTATTTGCAGTCAATGGAACCCATATCTATACACCAGATGCCCCGCTGCCGTTTGCATTCGGGCATCTGCAAAGCAGCGCCGGCAGATCCCTGTCCGGCTATGCGGTCAAGAACACCGTGCGCTATAACGTCTTGTCCTGCAACAATATCCATTACACGGCCATGACACTCCGGGAATTCCGCGAGATGTTTGCGCTGTTCATGCAGACGGCGGAGTATTTCAATTTCACATTCTACGATCCGACCATCGGCGGGATCAACACCGCGCAGGTCTACTGCAACAATTTTTCCGGATACCTCATGAGCATCGAAGGCGAGGGGCTTGTGACGGATGTGTCGTTCTCGCTGGTAGGGAGGTAATATGCTGGCGACTGACTGGCTGGATGCCGCAAAGCGCAGAACAGTGCAGCTTGAATTTTCCGACTGCTCTGTCAGCGACGAAGACCCGGTGCTGCTTGATCTGCATTTCTCGGAGGTCATGAGCGACAGCCCGGATGTGGTCATCGGGGAAATCGTCGTACCGGAGCTGCGGGCGACATTCGAGGCGGTGGATCTCTCGGAGCATCTCGGCGAGACTGTCACTCTGCGGGCGGGGCTCGAGGTATCTCGGGAGGATGTGACGGAGGAACTGCGGGAAATTGCCGAGAACCTCGGAAATGACCTGTATTTTGCCAGGTCGTATCTGGGTGGATGGCTGGTCGCAAAGGGCAATGAAGTCTATAGTGCGCAGAAGGGTTACTCCGGTACACTGACTACGAGCCTGGAATTCACCTGTGCGCAGGACATCACTGGGATGTGGCTGGAGGAACCGCGGGTCACGGTCGATGCTGGCGGAATGCCTGTCCGCGGATCCGGAACGGCGTATTTTCTGCACAGGGAGGAGCCTTATCTGACAAAGGCCGCGTTTGTGACAGCGCTGAATCTGGCAAATCATCCGTATGCCGGCTTTGCCGCAGGTACGGAGGAAGAAACGGTCACAGTCTCCGGCGCACTGGAAATGCGGCTTCTCACCGATGCAGACGGGGGTGTCAGCCGCAGCCGGATCTCGCTGTGGCAGTATGATCCGGAAACGCTGCATGATGTGGCATACGGTGAGCGGATCCAGACGCTCTCGGTGCGGTATGCCGGGCGTTATGAGGACGGCTCCCTTCGCCGCCGTGTGATTGCCGGTGAAGTCACAGTCTGTGAGCCGGCATCCTTCGGGGAGCTGATCCTGACAGAGACTTCCGCACAGGATGAAGAAACGGTCGAGGTGTACTGCTACGGGATCCTCGGGCAACTCTCAGCGATCTCTGCGGAGGGCTTCCTGCAAACGGGGTATTTCTTTGTGCATCCCGGCGACACCTTCGCACAGCTTTACCGGAATTTCCTGACATGGCTCGGCACGCAGGGGATCACGCTTGCCGCGGCGGATCAGACGTATCTCAATCTGGATTCCCTGACGGTGACGGAGCCGGACTGGTCTCAGGCGGATCTGACAGCGGTGACGGCTGCGGATGTGCTGCGCTGCTTTGCATTGCTCGAAGGCGGCAATGCGCGAATGAACCGCGATAATCGGCTCGAGCTGGGCTGGTGTGCAGACACGCCTTCCATGACTGTTTCGGCAGAGATCACCGGCTCGCTTCGCATCGGGGCGGAGCGTCTGGCGCCGGCTACCGGCATGACATTTTATCAGGCGGATACCCGCAATGTAATCGGATCGGCGGTGCCGGAGGAAAAGCTGCTTGTGCGCTGCTTTGCATCGGCTTCGGATCTGAATGCCGCCTATGCCAGGATCGTACAGAGCATGACCAACGGTGCGCATCTGCCGGTACGGGGTGAGCTGCTATGCGGCGGGAATCCGCTGCTGCGGGCAGGGGACTGCATTCGTGCCGTTACCCGCAGCGGTGTGGCGGTAAATGTACAGGTCTTCTCGCAGGAGATCGACACATTCCCATTTATGCGCAGCCGGATCAGCACGCCGGAGGGAACGGACTGGTCAACCGATCCGGTGGATTTCTACCGGGAGCAGATCATCCGGATCAATGTCATGAGCGGATGGCCGCGGATGATCGTTTCCGGATTCCCGCCGGACACATCGGAAATGGTCGTGCGGGCGCTGAAACGCTCGGACAGGTCGTTTATTGTAGATCCTGCGCTGTATACGGTTACAGTGCGAGAGAACGCAGAGGAGGAATGCGCGGCCGTTACGGTGCATTTTGAATCGTTTACCGACGAAAATCCGCGCACACCGCTCCGGTATGCAATGTACACCGCCGCCGGAGAGCCGCTTATGACGGCAAACGGGAGAATTCTGGCAGTAAGGAGGACTGGCTGATGGGAGGATTTGACACAGGGATGAACGGCATCCTGCTTCTGACGAGGGCAGCCTATGAGCAGGCGACCGAAAGGAGCGAGGTGGATTCGGACACGATGTATATTGTCCGGGAGACAAGCGGGGGATTTTCGCTGTATCTGGGAGGTACGGCGATGCTGCTGATTATGAGCACATCCGCCTACGAATCCCTGACCCCCAAGAACCCGGCGACAATGTACGTCATCACCGACGACACGGAGACAGCGGAAGAAGAGGAGGGATCTGAATGACGCCTTACACCGGCACGGCGCCGCTGCAATTCACATCCCCTTCCGGACAGGCAGCGGATTACCGCATCTACGGCCCATTGCCGGCTGGGGAAGTGATACTTAGTGTACGCACACCACGCACAAAGAATTTGATCCCATTTCCG
>CACZPI010000041.1 GCA_902783005.1 uncultured Ruminococcus sp.
ACCCCCTCCCCGCGTGCGGGGAGGGGGCAGGGGGAGGGGCGGATCCACAGTACGCCCACCCCAAAACAGACTTTTTTGACAAGCTCAAATGTGCAGAGGGCAAGCCTCTGCACATGTTCTCAGAGCAGGACGCATCCTGCGTTGTCGATCTTCAGGTCATGCACCTGCCATCCGGTCAGGCCGGCATTGTCAAGGGAAAAGCGCATTTTCCCGGCAAAATAGGTATTGTCCTCGTCCGCGATCGCCATGACCGTCGGCCCCGCGCCGGAAATATACGCCGCATATGCCCCGTGCGCATATGCAATGTCAAAGACCTCCCTTGCATGCGGGATCAGTGCCATCCGGTAAGGCTGGTGCAGCTTGTCATGCACTGCCGTGCGCAGATTCTCGAATTTCCCTGTCAGCAGCGATGCCGAAAACAGCGCCGCCCTCGACAGATTGTACACCGCATCCTTGTGCGAGACGGTATGCGGCAGGCAGGCTCTTGCCTTCTCGGTTTTCAGCTCGAAATCCGGGATCAGCGCCACAAACCGCAGCTTGGTGTAGACCTCCTGCTTGACCCAGTGAACGCGCCGTCCGTCAAAGACCGCCGTCACGATGCCGCCGAGCAATGCCGGTGCGGTATTGTCCGGGTGTCCCTCGATCTGTGCGGCCAGATCCACCAGATCATCCGTTCCCAGGGGATTTCCGAGCAGATGGTTGGCGCCCACCAGCCCCGCCACAATGCAGGCCGAGCTTGAACCGAGCCCCCGCGTCATGGGAATGCGGTTCGTCTGGATCATCCGCAGCCCCGGCAGCTTCTTCCCGCAGACCTCATAGAGATCCTTCGCGGAAATGTAGATCAGATTATTGGCATCCGTGGGGACAGGCGTCCCGTCCGCGGAGGTGATGTCAATGGTATCGCTTTCCTCCATCTCCACATCGTTGTAATATTGCAGCGCCAGTCCCAGCGCATCGAAGCCCGCACCGAGATTCGCACTGGTAGCCGGAATTTGCAGCTTGATCATGGTCAGCCCTCCTTATCCTATCTTATGGTATGCGCATGGCGGCACTGTTGTGCCGCCATGAAGTTTCTTATTCCGCAGATTCCTCGTCCGGAGCGTCCTCGTCCGCATCAGGGGTCTCCTCTGCTTCCTGCTGCTTCGGGGCAGGTGCCGGCTTGACAGCAGCCTTCTTTGCAGCAGGCTTCTTCACCGGCTTCTTGCCGGAAAGAATTGCCTTGAGCTCGTCAAGTCTGCCTCTGTCATGGAACCAGAATACCACGATCATGCACAGGCCGATCAGCAGCAGTACAACACCTGCCACGAATCCGGGCGGGGTGTACGAGAAGGTCAGCGTATGCGTTCCCGCGGTGAGCGGTACATAGATCATTGCCTTGAGGCATTCGGTCGTCTCGACCTTGCGGCCGTCTACCTTGACCGTCCAGCCCGGCTCATAGGGAATGGAGGTGAAGAGGATCTGACCCTCGCCGGCATTGACCGTGCCCTTGATCGTGCGCTCGGTGTAGCTGGTAATTTCCATCTGATTGCCCTTGAGCTGTGCAATGTCATTCACAAAGGCATCGCGGTTGAAGTAGTAGAAATACGGCTGCTTGATGATGGTCGCATTGTCCTTCTCCAGAACCGTCATGCGCAGGCAGACCTGCGTGCCCGGCTCGAAGGTGCCCAGGGAAATGATGCTGTAATTGTGCGTCTCGAAATACTGGCCGTAGCCGGTGAAGGTGTAATCCTGATCCTCGCTCTGGCGGGTGCCCAGCCAGAGGTTGACAGCCTGCTCATTCTCGGTCTTGAAGAAGGCAAATACCTCCCGGTCGCTGTCGGCAGTAAAGCGCCAGTCTACGGTCGGGTCGCCGGTCTCCTGACGGCGGTAGCATGCCTGTCCGTTGTAGGAATCGAGCGTGATGGCGCCGAGCACCGGCTCACCGATCTCGATGGGCGTGTAATACTGCGATGTGCCGGAAATGGAGCCGACCTCATCGAAGGTGGTATTGCCGAGCATGGTGCTGAGCAGGACATTCTGGCTGTTGAACGGGTTGTCATTGCCCAGATGGTCGATGCGCAGCAGGTCATCGTCTACCATGTAGCCGATGGACAGGGCATTCGGGTTCTCGTAAATGGACAGGTACTTCTCGCGTGCATTGCCGTCGCTGTCCTTGTCGTCGCGATCCTTGTAGGTGTAGGTGTCCACCAGACCGTAGGCCTTGTGGAGAAGCGGCCGGGTCGGTGTGCCGCCGCGGTCGATGACGTACTTGATGCCGAGCAGGGAGTCTGCCAGCTCCGTGGTGCCGTCATAGCGCGAATAATAGCTGCGCGAGCTGTAGCCGAGCGTCTCGATGAATTTGAGCGTCTTGGCATTCATGACGGAGCTCGAATGGGTCAGACCCTTCAGACCCCAGCCGTCATTGTCGTTGATGCAGCGGGTGAAGGTCTTCTCGGAACGGTACAGACCGTCATCATGCTGCTCCATGAGCTTGACTGCCTCGCGGCCGGATTCCATGAATACCTCATAGGAAGCGCGGGTCGAATAGGCGACCTCCTTGTGAATGGCCTTCATGGTCTTGACATTGTTGTAGATCAGCTCGCCGGAAATGACCGTGAGCATCACGATGGGTACCAGCAGCTTTGACTGCTTCTGTGTCAGGCTGTACAGCAGGAGCGAGTAGGCGCCTGCCAGACCGATGGAAAGCCAGATGCTTCCCATGATGTCGAGGGATTCGAGCTCTTTGGTGTTGATATACAGCACCGTTACCAGGATCCCCACGAAGATGCCGCCGAGGGCGGAGGGCTTGAGGCCGTCGAGATTCTTGAAGGCCGTTGCCGCCATCGACACGAGCAGGAAGGAAATGGTGAAGGAATAGCGGAAGGGGAGCCAGTTGGGCATCTGTCCGCCGTGCCACATCATATCCACGGGCTTGATATACATGCTGAAGAACATGACTGCCAGCAGGAAGGTATAGCCGAGCTTGGTGCGCACGGAGATCTTCTTGTTGAGGTAGAATGCCGGCAGCAGCACGACCGTCAGAATGCCGCAGTAGATCTCCGGGGAGCCCTGTACATTGACGGAATCGTACTGGGAAACCAGAAGCTGTGCAAGCACCTGGATCGGCTCGAACTGGAGCTTGAAGCTGTAATCCGGGGTGGTAAAGTCGAATTTACCGAGCTGGAGTGCATTGTAGATCGGCAGGATCATGAATGCCGCACACATCACCGCCACGATCGAGCAGACGCCGAAGGTGATGCAAGAGGATACATAATCCGAGAACTTGCCGCGGCCGTGATCCTTTCCGAAGAAGAGATAGAACAGGAAGTAGAATGCCGTGAAGATGCCGACCATGTAGCCGATGTAGAAGTTGGCGCAGAACATGATCGCCAGCGGCACGATATAGCCGACCTTCTTGCCTTCGTCCGTCAGGCGCTCCACGCCGCGTGCGATCAGCGGAAGGAGCACCAGGCCGTCGAGCCACATCGGGTCGATCGTCTGGATGACCATATACGCGCACAGCGAGAACAGCAGGCCGAAGATGGTCGCATGGATGGGGCTGAGTCCCTTGGACTTCTGGAGATAGTAGTTCATGGTCACGCTGGCCGAGCCGATCTTGCAGAGGATCATGATGAGCAGGCTCGTCAGGATCATCTTGCGCGGCAGGAGCATGACGATCAGCGTGTAGGGGCTGGCCAGATAATAGCCGATGACGCCCATATACCCGCCGGAGAGGTTGCGCGACCAGTCATAGAAGAAGCTCCTGTCAAAATGCCAGAAGTCGTCGCGCAGATGCTCGAAGTAGTAGACGTACTGTGCGTTGAAGTCCAGTGCCAGTACGGAACGCTCCCCGAAGGGATACAGCCCGAAGATGGCATAGGAAATGTACATCAGCACCACCGGGATGAAAAAGGCGATGATGTAGTAGCGGTTCCGGGATGCCCATGCTTTCAGAAAAGCACTGATGCCGCCGGAGCCGGCTTTCGTGGACGGCGCGGTTTTTTTCGCGGCCGCTGCTGCGTTAGCCATGTTGTTCCTCCTTGTGTGTTCGGATTGATCCGGAGTCAGTCTCCGGGCATGTCCCGGAAACCGCAGATACATCTATTATACCATGATACAGCGCTGTTTGCAAGTGCATTTTCCTCTTTTTTCACCGGCAGGGGCAGCATTTTGCACCCTCATGGGAAAAATCGTGATTTTGCACAATTATCCGGATTTTTGCTGTGCAAAACAGGGACATTTGCCCGCAGCACTGGACAAATCCGGCGGAATCTGGTATAATGATACTATCCCGATTCCAGATCACAAGGAGGTTATCTATCATGAACAAGACCCAGATGATGCAGTGGGGCAATATGCCCTGCGTCCGGCTGGATGCCGGCGGCTACACCGCACTGATCGCACCCGACCTCGGCTCGAATGTCATCCGTCTGCGCAACGAGGAGCAGGCAGTGGAATTCTTCCGCTTCTCCCCGGACAACACCTACGAGCAGCTTCTCGCGTCCGCGGAGGTATGGGGACTGCCGACGCTCTACCTGCCCAACCGCTTTGCTGACGGCAAGCTGCGTACTTCGGATGCGACCTATTACCTTCCCGTCAATGAAAAGCCGCCGTACAACAACCACATTCACGGCTTCCTGCACAAGCGCCGCCACACCGTTGTCGAGCACAAGGCGGATGCCAACAGTGCATGGTGCCGCACGGAATACCTGTACGATGAGAACGATCCGTTCTTTGCCTATCTGCCGATCAGATTCAAGGCGGAATTCTTCTTCAACCTCTCCGCACAGGGTCTGGAGTACGCCTTCACCCTGACGAATCTCTCGGACAAGCAGATGCCGGTCTCCGTGGCCACGCACACCAGCTTCAATTCCCCGCTCGCAGACGGTGCCAAGGAGGCAGACCAGCGCATTCAGGCCAATATCGGCAAGCGCTGCCTGCTCAATGACCGCTGCCTGCCCAATATCACCGCAGAATCCGACGGCTTTGCGGATCTGGGCGTGCGCGATCTCGAATACCGTCTCGGCAACCGCTGTCCGGTGCTGCAGAACATCGACAATGAGATGTATTTCGCGGAATATGCCGAGGACGGCAGCGGCTTCTACGGCGTGACCATTGAGGATACCGCTTCCGGCAAGACCGTTGTCTATGAGGTCAGCGAAAATTACAAATTCTGGATCTTCTGGAATGACAAGGGCTTCAACGGCTACTTCTGCCCCGAGCCCATGAGCGCGATGATCGACGCGCCGAACCTTGACCTTCCGAATGCCCTGACCGGCTACCGTGAGCTTGCCCCGGGCGCTTCGGAGACCTTCAAGCAGCATTTCAAGCTGACGATCCGCTGAGAACCCCTGATTCTATAACATTTCTCACCCCGCTGCCCCGCGGCAGCGGGGCGAGTTGTGCATTGTACACAAAGAATTATGTGAATTTTCGGCATTTCTGGGCAGGTAAAAAGGCTTGCCATTATGGGAAAAGTATGGTATAATGGACATAGTATTCTGTGGGCTTATGCCCGGAATCAAACAGATTGCACAAATCCCGCGCTGCTGCGGGATTCTGCGGCACTCTGAAAACCAACATAAGGAGATAAAGCTATGAAATTCGGATACTTTGACGACGCCAACAAGGAATACGTCATCACATCCCCGAGAACGCCTTATCCGTGGATCAACTACCTCGGTACCCAGGCATTCTTCTCCCTGATTTCCAACACCGCCGGCGGCTACTCTTTCTATAAGGATGCCCGTCTGCGCCGGATCACCCGCTATCGCTACAACAACGTGCCGATCGACATGGGCGGCCGTTATTTCTACATCAAGGACGGCGAGACCGTCTGGAATCCCGGCTGGTCTCCGGTCAAGACCGAGCTTGACGAGTACCAGTGCCGCCACGGCATGGGCTATACCGTCATCACCGGCAAGAAGAACGGCCTCAAGGCTGAGGTGACCTTCTTCGTTCCGCAGAACTACGACGGCGAAGTGCAGCAGGTCGTTCTCACCAACGAGGGCAGCGCTCCCAAGACCTTCAAGTTCTTCTCCTTCGCTGAGTGGTGTCTCTGGGATGCACAGGATGACTGCACCAACTTCCAGAGAAACTTCTCCACCGGCCGCGTTGAGGTAGAGGGCTCGACCATCTATCACAAGACCGAGTACCGCGACCGCCGCGACCATTTTGCATTCTACACCGTCAACGACGAGATCGACGGCTATGATACCGACCGCGATTCCTTCATCGGCCTGTACAACGGCTTCGACAAGCCGCAGGCTGTGACCGACGGCAAGGCAACCAATTCCTTCGCTGACGGCTGGTCTCCGATCGCTTCTCATTATAAGGAGATCACCCTGGCTCCCGGCGAGTCCAAGACCCTCGTCTTCATCCTCGGCTATGTCGAGATGCCGGTTGACCAGAAGTTCGAGGCTGACGGCCAGACCATCAACAAGGTCAAGGCTCACGCCATGATCGAGAAGTTCAACACCCCGGAAAAGGTCGCTGCAGGTCTGGCTGAGCTCAAGGCTGCATGGGACAAGCTCCTGGGCATCTTCAATGTCAATACCCCGGACGACAAGGTCAACAGAATGGTCAACATCTGGAACCAGTACCAGTGCATGGTCACCTTCAACCTGTCCCGTTCGGCATCCTACTTCGAGTCCGGCATCGGCCGCGGCATGGGCTTCCGCGATTCCAACCAGGATATTCTGGGCTTCGTTCACCAGATCCCGGATCGTGCAAGAGAGCGCCTGATCGACCTGGCTTCCACCCAGCTCGAGGACGGCGGCTGCTACCATCAGTACCAGCCCCTGACCAAGAAGGGCAATTCCGACATCGGCGGCGACTTCTCGGATGACCCGCTGTGGATGATCCTCTCCGTCGGCGCCTACATCAAGGAGACCGGCGACTGGTCCATTCTCGACGAGATGGTTCCCTACGACAATGACGACAGCAAGGCAAAGCCGATGCTCGATCATCTGACCGTTTCCTTCTATCACATCGTCAACAACCTCGGCCCGCACGGACTGCCGCTGGCAATGCGCGCCGACTGGAACGACTGCATCAACCTCTCCTGCTTCTCGGATACGCCGGGTGAGTCCTTCCAGACCTACACCAATCCGAAGTTCGCAGCCGAGGGCGGCTATTCCAAGGTCGCTGAGTCCGTCATGGTCGCAACCCTCTTCACCTATGCAGGCCCGGCTTACGTCGGCATTCTCAAGCACCTGGGCAAGGACGATGAGGCTGCCAAGGCACAGGCTGAGATCGACAAGATGAAGAAGAACGTGATGGAATCCGCATTCGACGGCGACTGGTTCCTGCGTGCTTACGATGCAAACGGCGAGAAGATGGGCTCCAAGGAGTGCGAGGAAGGCAAGATCTTCATTGAGCCGCAGGGCTTCGC
>CACZPI010000042.1 GCA_902783005.1 uncultured Ruminococcus sp.
CCGCCTGTATGCCGGTCGATCAGTATGATCCCGACAATTGCCGCAATGAGGAGCAATCCGATCCATGCTTCCCGATCCATCCCGGGATCAATCCTCCGGGTCGAAGGCGCCGTCGCTGTCGAGTCCGTCCTCATCATAGCCGCGCCGGTCATAGCCGCGGCTGTCGAATCCCCGGCTGTCATAGCCTTCTCGGTCGTAGCCGTCACGGTCAAAGCCGCTGCGGTCAAATCCGTCCCGGTCACGCCCCTGGATATTGAAGCCGTCCCGGTCGAATCCCTCGCGGTCACGGCCAGCCCCGTCAAATCCGTCACGGTCATAGCCATAGTGATCCCGCCCGAACGCATTGTAGCCGTCTGCATCATAGCCGGAATCGTTGTAGCCCTGTTTGTCAAAGCCGCGTGCATCGTAGCCGTAGACATTATACCCATCTCTGTCATAGCCGTCTGCATCGTAGCCGCATGCACTGTAGCCGTCGGCATCATAGCCCTGTGCATCATACCCGCTGCGGTCGTAGCCGTCGGCATCATAGCCGTGAATATCATAGCCCTCCGGATCATAGCCGGTCTCTGCATAGTCCTCGCGGGTATAGCCGTAGAAATTCCTGCCGAGTGCATCGAAGCCTTCCCGGTCATAGCCGTCCCGGTCAAACCCCCGGCGGTCAAAGCCTTCCTTGTCGAAGCCGTCGCGGCCAAAGCCCTCCCGGTCAAAGCCCTTCTTGTTAAACCCTTCCCGGTCATAGCCGTCGCGGCCGTAGCCTGATTTGTTAAAGCCCTCACGGTCAAAGCCGTCCTTGTCATAGCCCTTCTTGTTGTAGCCCTCTTCATCGAAGGTATAGGCATCCTTGATTATTTTTCCGGCAACCGCAGCCACACCGGCGCCGATGGCTACCGCTGCAATGCCGATGATTCTCGGGTTGATCAGCATGATTCCGCTCCTTTCTCTGCGTCATCCGCGCAGCATCTGCACAATGGTTTTCTCAAACAGCACACGCTCATCCACCGCACCGGAATGCAGCCTTTTCTCCGCATCCACCAGCAGCTTCAGGCAATTGCTGACATGTGTAAGGGTATCTCCCATGCTTGATTTGAAGGCATTCTCCACCATGAAATCAAACCGGTAGCCGAAATCTGCCTTCATATCCTGCACATTTTTCCCGGACTGCCGTGCCGCACAGGCACGCTGCACATCAAGCAGGCTGCCGCCAACGGTCGCAAGGAGATACTGCATTTCCACCCGCATGGCCAGCAGCTCATCGACCGAGCGCATCGCATCGCGGGATTTTCTCCGCACAATGGCATTCGTCAGGGCGTACACCGTGGTTTCAAGCTGCGGGGTGACCATGTCCCGGATCATCTGCTCCGTGATCTCGCCCCCGGCAGCATAGGCACACAGCTTTCCCATTTCCTGCCGCAGCAGAAGCGACTGACAGCCGCACTGAGTCGCCAGCGCGACCGCCGCCGGACGATCCATCATGCATCCGGCCTTCTTCGCCGCTGCGATCAGGTCAGCCGCACACTGGTTGACCGAACGCGGCTCACAGATGCAGACCGTTCCGTTTTTCAGGATGTAGTCAATGATCTTCTTGTTTTTGTCGGTCGGCTGGCGTTTTTTTCCGGTCTTGCCGCCGTAGATGTCAAAACCGGTCACATCAAAGAGGAGCACCGTCTGACTGCCGACATTTTTCAGGATCTCCATGACCGATTTGCGCACATCCTCGCGGACACCGTCCATATTCAGGTCATGCACCCAGATGCAGTTGTATTCCGCAAACATCGGGCAAAGCTCCGCTTCATCCGCAAGGGTGCTGACATTGAGATTGGCACCGTCGAGCTTCGTAACGGCATCGGTCTCCCCGCCGGAGGCTGCCTTCAGGATCTTCTGCACCGTCTGCGAGACTGCCAGCGTATCCGAGCCGTAAATATAGTACAGATTTGTGAGGTTCCCCGATTTGAGCTGCGATTGCAGCGATTTTGCATCAAGATTCGCCATACAGTCTCCTTACCCGGCATCTGCCGTTCTCCAGAAGCGTCAGCTCCAGATCATTTTCCCCGATATAAGTATAATCATCCGCAAGATACGGACTGTATCTGTCCGTCACGATCAGAATGCCGCAGTCCGGCAGCTTTTCCCGGCAGGTACCGACCGCGATCAGCGCCGTCATGCCCTCCGGCTTCTCGCCGCTGCCAAGGTAGACGCTGTTGTCCGCAAATCCGATCAATGCCCCGTCTGCATCAAGCTGCACACGCGCCCCGTGGAACAGGAATTCACAGGAGGAAACGGCTCTCACCGGTACCTCCGTATAATCCGCAAGCTCCTTGCAGCGGTCATCAAGCAGTACCATTTCTTCCGGAATGAAGAGTCCCATTTTCTCCTCATATTGCTGTACACTCCGGATGCCCGGTCTGCACAGGTACAATGCCCGGAGTGAATCCGTCCCCATATCGGTCAGGTATGCCTCCGTATGACTCACCGTGGCAGGATCCCCGCTCAGATCCAGGATCAGGCTTTCATCGCCGGCCGTCAGGACACAGGCGGCATTCCTGCCGCTGCCCAGTACCGCGATCCGCAAATCCCGGTACGTCCGGAGCCGTTCCATGCCAAGGCACCCGGCCGTCAATGCCAGTGCGACCGCAACGGCGATGGTCGTCATGCGCCGGCTCCTGTCAGCAAGATAGACACACACGCCCAGGATCGCCGCCCCGAACAGCAGCGGGAGCAGCATCCGGCTTGCGGTAGAGGTATGCGTCCAGGGGATCCGGCCGATGCGGTCGGAAATATCCAGAATCACCCCGCACAGCAGATCTGCCAGCCGCAGGAATCCGGCCGCAGCAGCGCCCTGTGCGCCCAGAAGCACCGCAATGGCACCAAACAGGAGCGCTGCCATGCATACCGGCACCAGCAGCGTATTCGACAGGGGCGAGAGGAAGGATACCTCCCGGAAATACATCGCGGACACCGGCA